>JAUZQA010000161.1 GCA_030705665.1 Bacillota bacterium | reverse complement strand
TTTTTCATTTACAAATGTTATAACACCTTTTGAATTTGTAATCGCAACTATAGATGATTCATCAAGCGCTAAAGTAATATCCCGTAAATTCGTATCAGATACCTCTAATTTCTTGCTAATAATGGCACTTGAGCCAATCAAACCTACTAAAATTAGAATCGAAACAAATAAAACAAGGTAAATAATAAATGCACTAACTGAACCTTGTTCTTTTCCTATATTACTGGCTGCCGCTAATTGTGCTGAACGATTTAAAATATAATACCCCTCTATAATAGCGGCGGTAACAATGAGTGCACTGATGGGCTTACGCCAGACTTGGTTCCCTTGAGCAAAGCTTCTCGAAGAAAACAGAATCCATAATGAAAAGAGGAAAGAACAAAAGATTAAAAAAGCAGATACGAGTAATAATGCCACATTATAATTAAAATTTAAATTCATCGCAAAAGTACTAATAATATGAACAGAAAATACTGCTAGTGTTAATAAAAAACTCGCGGAAATTAATTGATAATTTTTAATCTTTTTCCCAATAAGTATAAAAAATGCCATCCCGGTAAATGCAATTCCAATAAAGATAGATAAAATTGTCATTGGGATTTGGTATTGCCTAAAACGGTTAACATCAACGGCAATTAAACCAATGAAATTCATGATCCAGATTCCAATGCCTAATGAAATCGTACCGCCTAAAAATAATATCGTTTTATTTGAATCGGAAGTTTTGACAAAAGTGAACATATCCAATGCTGTATATGATGCTGCGATCGTTAATCCAATTGCAATCAAGATCATAATCGGATGATAAGTATTCGTGATTTCGATCATTTTCGAGCACCCCCCCCAATAGCTCTACATTTTCTACTATGATTGTAATGGAAACTATGGTATTAGGGAAGAAAAATATTTTAAATTTATGGTTAGAATGTCCCAAACAAAAAGATTAATTTCGATGAAAACAGGAACTTTTAGCCAATTTTATTTTTTTTTAAAAAAAGCCTACACAAATCAAACTTTTTTGTTTATACTGTACTATAACACAACGGATTTTAATTATCTGTTCTAAAAAAAGGAGGAGTTTAAAATGTTAATGAATCCAGTTGAATTTTTCCGTAGCTTAACAGCAAAAATTTGTCCTGAATGTGGTCAGGAAATGGAAGAACAGGCCGAATCCTATATGATGGAATGTGATCAATGTCTATCAAAAAAAGTTGATTAAAGAATTTTTAAATTTTCTGTACTATAACAAATTATAATAAAATATACTGTATCATAAAAGGAGGCGGTTCAATTGATGAGTCCGGTTGAATTTTTTCGTAACCTACCAAAGAAGGTTTGTCCTGAGTGTGGTCAACAAATGGAGGAACAAGCAGAATCATATATATCAGAGTGTGAACGTTGCCTTTCCAAAAAAGAAGAATAATTTTTTTAAACGTCCTGTACTATAACAATTAAACATTTATTTTACTGTAGTATAAAAAGGAGGCTGAAAATAAATGAAATCAGTAGATCTTATTCATACGACTCCAAGAAAAGTTTGTCCTGAATGTGGTCAATATATGAATGAACAAGTTGAATCCTATATGTACGAGTGTGAACGCTGTCTTGCCAAAAAAGAAGAATAGGACGAAAACTCCCAATTATTTGGGGGTTTTTTATTTTGTTAACATTCTCCATGGATAGCTTTTTTCTCAGTAGTTAATCCTTTTAAAAAGGAGATGACAATATGGCTAAAAAGGAAGATTACCTTACAAATGCTCCTAAAAAAGTCCAAGTTACAATTAATAATGGCAGCATATTTCCAAACTTAAAAAATATTCCTGGAGATTCGGTTGATCAACATGCGTCGTTAAAGGAAGCAAATACAATCATTAGCGGAGACGAAATCCATCAGCAAAATGAAAATCTTTAACTAATGGGATGGATGTGCAAATAGAAAGGCTGCTAATTTCAGCAGCCTATTATCTCTTAAATTTGCGGCAGTTCTCGAAACTCTTGGACTGTTTGATTTCCACACATCGGACAGAGTAAATCATCCGTTGCAAAGTCTTTTCTCATCCAGCCATTACAAGCTTCATCAATACAGGAAAATATTTCTGTATTAACGAGAATATTTTCTATTTTCTCTTCGGTGTTTCTTTTACCATAAAAAATAGGAACCGCCTCCTTTTTTATCCACCCTTTTAGTATGCGTAAAACTTTGCCATTTATGAAACTTATTTCTACCGGCTGTTTTTGTTAAATCCATTCCTAGAACGATATTGTTGGGGGGCCCGTGTTGGATATCGTAAAGGAAAACTGAACATATGAACCAGCTTTGTAAATGGAATGGCTGCAAATAAAATAAAAGAACAAATGACGTGGACCTTAAAAAGGGTCGGAACACCTAACATTAGGTCAGACCTCGGATTGAATGTAAATAGACTTCTAAACCATGGACCAATTGATAAACGGTACTCATACTCCCCAATAGTTGTATTATAGACAAGGGTCATAAAAGTTCCCAATCCCGCCACTAATAACAACCAAATAATTGTAAAATAACCCCCACCCGTCGTGTGAACACGAACCCTTGGGAAAATAAATTTACGGATCAAAATAATGATCAACCCAATAACAACCATTAAACCAGCCACTCCGCCACCTGCAATAGCAAAGAAATGATAAGTCTTGTCCTTTATTCCCATTGCATTATAAACTTCAAGCGGAATCAAAACTCCCATGATATGTCCAATAAAAGCAAATAAAATCCCATAATGGAATACCACCGATCCTATCCTTAACCACTTCTTTTCAAAAATTTCCGTTGAAGGGGCTGTCCAGCTTTTCCCGCGGAAAACAAATCGGTAGAAGGTAGCTATAACCAAAATAGTTCCACATATATAAGGAAAAACAGTCCACCAAAAAATGATCTCCATTAAATCCCTTCCCTCCCTAGCGGTACATCATTGGATATGGAAGTTCATCCAAATCTGCTTCTTCACGTAGATTTTCCAAAATTGATATTTCTTCTGCCTCTGGTTTTTCAAAGACATACAACATTAACAATTCAATCAGCCTGTAATATGGGTGATCGCTGGAGAGATGATTTAGGATTCGGTTGATAGCATATGCAACTCGACGGGACAGAAGCAAGAATTTTTCATCCTCCTGTGCCACAGCTACGAGCTCTAAAATCATTGGAATATAGTCAACCAATTCTTTCCCGACATATTCATATCCACATTCGGCAATCAGCATTTGCAGCTTGATTAATTCCGCTCCGCGTTTTTTACTATCACCCATTTCGTGAGCAGTCAGATAAAGGTTTGTTTTTTCCCTGTGGTCAAAAGTATTCACATAAAGCTCCTGTAGTTCCTTTTTTGACAAATCCATAAGAGGCTTTATTCTCGACTTCACTTCACTACGAATTTTTTTGGAAGTAAGATGTTCATCCGCGATTGAAAGAACAGTTGGATATTCTTCAAAAAACTCCTCATTAGGATAATCTAAGAGTCGAGCCATGATGAGCAACATTACTTTACGATCATTCTTCATTGAATATCACTTCTTCCAAATGGATATGTTACCATTCCTTCTGGCGGAGCCAGCTCTTCAAGACTGCATGCACCTCGTTTATAATCTAAGTCCTGATCCATTTCACGACGTGCAGTCGGAATGACAAATCGCTCATTATATTTCGCAACAGCCAGTAATCGTGCCATGCTTTCCAATTCCTCAGGTGTCGTATTTGCTTCTTCAAGCAACTTGCTTTTTTTCAAATGATCAATGCCACCAACCGTTTTAGCTCGCATGTGGACACGCATGGCCGCCATTTTTAGGAGTACTCTTCTAATGACGCTAGTATCATCTGCTGTTAACAAAGAGGCAAGGTATTCCATAGGAATTCTCATTTGATCGACAGCAGGAATATATCCGTCCGCACTCAAATCTTGTTCATTTGTAATATGACTCATAATTGGACTAAGCGGCGGCACATACCATACCATTGGTAATGTTCGATATTCAGGGTGCAGAGGCAAAGCGATTTTCCATTGCATTGCCAATTTATACACAGGAGAATCCTGAGCGCCTTGAATCCAGCTATGATTAATTCCTTGCTTTTGAGCTTCTTCTATTACTTGAGGATCAAAAGGATTTAAAAAGACAGAAAGCTGCGATGGATATAACTCCTTTGGGTCTTCAACGGATGCAACTTCCTTTACCCGGTCTGCATCGTATAAAAGTACACCAATGTAACGAATTCGTCCTACACACGTCTCGGAACAAACAGTTGGAAGACCTGCCTCCGTCCTTGGATAGCAAAAATTGCACTTTTCAGCTTTATGCGTATTCCAGTTATAATAAACCTTATGATATGGACAGCCGCTCATACAAAACCGCCAGCCGCGGCAGGCATCCTGATCTACCAATACAATTCCGTCTTCATCCCTTTTATAAAGCGCACCGGAAGGACACGAAGCAACACAGGATGGGTTCAAGCAATGCTCGCAAATCCTTGGCAAGTACATCATAAACGTTTTTTCATACTCCATTCGAATATGTTCCTGAAGTTTACGGACGTTTGGGTCCCTTGGAACTGTTTCACTTCCGCCTGCTAGGTCGTCATCCCAGTTAGGTCCCCATTCAGGCTTATCGATATAATTTCCTGTAATCGTTGACATAGGACGGGCAACAGGAATACTCTCACCCTTTTTCCGCTTATGAAGATGCTCAAAATCATAAGTCCATGGTTCATAAAAGTCGTCCATAGACGCCATGTTTGGATTAAAAAATATATTGGCTAATTTAGAAACTGGCCCACCTGCCCTTAAGCTCAATTTTCCATTCCGCAGCACCCAGCCGCCTTTAAAGTGATCGGTATTTTCCCATTCTTTTGGGTAACCTGTTCCCGGTCTTGTCTCCACATTGTTAAACCATACATATTCCATTCCTGGACGGCTGGTCCAAACATTTTTACAGGTGACAGAGCAGGTATGACAGCCAATACATTTATCAAGATGCATGACCATAGCCACTTGTGCTTTAATCCTCACGCCAATCGACCTCCTTTAACGGCCGGATAATTGCCATTGTGTCCCTTTGGCTTCCTGTTGGTCCATAGTAATTAAATCCATAACTTAATTGTGAATATCCCCCAATCATATGGGTTGATTTGGGAACAATTCTCGTCACACTATTATGAGTTCCACCACGTACTTTATTAATTGTATTTGCCGGAACTCCCATGGTTCGATCTTGTGCATGATACATGTAGACCGCCCCCCGTGGCATCCTATAGGTCAAAACAGCTCTTGCTGTTACGACGCCATTACGGTTGTAGACCTCAATCCAATCATTATCCTTTATCCCAATGGATGCACCATCCTCCTCGTTCATCCATACAACTTGCCAGCCTCGAAACAACTGAACCATATTCGTCGTATCAGTAAACATCGTATGAATCCCCCACTTTTGGTGAGGTGTCATATATCGCAAACTAATGGACTTCCCATGATTTTCGACTTCTTTCTCATTCTTTATAAATGCCCCTTTTGTAATTGGCGGGATATACAATGGCAGACCTTCTCCATAGTCAAGCATTACCTCATGATCAAGATAAAAGCTTTGCCTGCCAGTAAGCGTACGCCATGGGATGTTAAACTCCTTATTTACTGTAAAAGGGGAATAACGCCGATTGTCCTTTTCCATACCGGTCCAGACAGGTGATGAAATTGCTTGGCGGGGTTGAATGGTCAGTGCATCTAGTGTGTAATCTTCCTCTTCACGTCCCTCTGGAATATGAGCGAGCTTCTTTCCCGTTTTCGCCTCCAATGATTTCCAGCCTTCAACCGCACGCTTGCCATTTGAGGCCCCGGACATGAGAAGAATTGCATTAATTGCTTTTTTATCAGAGTATAAATCAGGATAACCTTTTCCAACTCCTTCATGCTTTGACGCACCTAGACGTTCCAACAATTCCCCATACACTTTTTCTCCTGGATACTGTACAGCCTTTGTTCCATAACCAGTTTTCACATTTGGACCAACTGTAATCCACATATCATAGACATGAGGATAATCCCGATTCACAATTGTAAAGTTCGGCATTGTCTTTCCTGGGATTGCCTCAGCTTCGCCCTTTCGCCAGTCTTTGACTTTTCCAAATGGTTGAGCAATTTCATTTTTTGTATCATGAGCAAGTGGAACCATTACGATATCTTCTTGGGCAGGAAGATGTTCGTTAGCAAGTTCTGAGAAGCTTTTTGCTATTTCCCTAAAAGCATCCCAATCACTTCTGGTCTCCCACGGCGGACTGATTGCCGCATTAAAGGGATGAATAAACGGATGTAAATCCGTGCTGCTAATATCATATTTTTCATACCATGTGGCAGCAGGTAAAATAATATCAGAAAAAAGTCCAGAGCTTGTCATTCGAAAGTCCATACTGACAAAGAGATCCGTCTTCCCTTCTGGTGGTTGTTCCGACATTTTTATATCTTTTGGCTGCCAAGATTTTTCTGTTTCTGCCAACAAAGAATCTTCCGAGCCAATTAAATGTTTCACAAAATACTCATGGCCTTTTCCACTATCACCTAGAAGGTTGGAACGCCAGTTGAAAAATACACGTGGAAAATTCCGTGGATCATTAGGATTTTCAATCGCAAATTCCAACTTTCCTTCTTTAAGCTGTTTTGCAATATCAGCTATAATCGCTTGATCATCAAGATTACGCTTACGAGCGTCGTTCATGACCGTAAGTGAATTCTGCGAAAGCTGTGGAAAACTGGGCAGCCAGCCTAAACGGGCTGAAAGCGCATTAAAATCAGCTGGATGTATATTGGAATATTTGCTGTCCCATTCTGTTTTTTCTTCATTCTTTTCGTACTCATAGCGAAATTGCTCTGTTGCAAAATAAAAGAAAGATGTTCCATTCATAAAACGGGGGGCTTTTACCCAATCATTGGCAAATGCAATTTGGGAAAAGCCTTCCAATGGGCGAACCTTTTCTTGACCAACATAATGGGCCCAGCCGCCGCCGTTTACACCTTGTGAACCAGTCAATAAAACAAGATTTAAAATGGTTCGGTAAATTTGATCACTGTGATACCAGTGATTGGTTCCTCCTCCCATTGCAATCATCGATTTCCCTTTTGTAAGGGCAGCATTTTCAGCGAATTCTCTTGCAACCTGAATCACATGTTCTTTTTTCACACCGGTAATACTTTCTTGCCAAGCCGGAGTATATGGTCTATGTGTATCGTTATAGTCTGCCGGATAATCTCCAACTAAGCCCCTGCAGACACCTGAATGGGCAAGCAACAAATCAAAAACGGTCGTGATCACCAGTTGGTTTCCGGATTTATCCTTTATTTTTTTTATCGGTACCCCTCTTTTGACCACCCCTCCATCCTTTTCTCCGAAGTAAGGAAACTCAACCAGGGCCATTCCATCTGATTTATCTAGAAAACTCATTTTTGGTTGTATTTCATTTAAATCTAAATTCCACTGACTGCCATTATCCCATCTATACCCTTCACTGCCATTGGGAATAGCAAAATTGTTCGTCTTTTCATCCCAAACAACCGTTTTCCATTCTCCTAGTTCATGCTGATCGGAAAGATCGGATGCCCGTAGAAAACGATCAGAGCGGAAGTTTTCATTGATTTGGCTTAGGATAATGAGGAACGGCAGATCCGTGTATTGTTTCGCATATTCCATAAAATAAGGAGTCTCTTTATCCACATAAAATTCTTTTAAAATGACATGTGTCATTGCCATTGCCAAGGCACCATCTGTTCCGGCTTTTGCAGGCAGCCACATATCAGCAAATTTTTCATATTCTGCGTAATCTGGGCTAACCCCAACTACTTTTGTACCGTTATATCTTGATTCCACCATAAAATGTGCATCGGGTGTCCTTGTTTGCGGAATATTTGTGCCCCAAATAATAAAATACTTTGAATTATACCAATCTCCACTTTCTGGCACATCTGTTTGGTCTCCCCAAACCTGAGGGGAAGCTGGAGGCAAATCAGCATACCAATCATAAAAACTTAATATGGTACCGCCAATTAACGATAAAAATCTTGCACCGCCTGCATAGCTTACCATTGACATTGCTGGTATTGGACTAAAACCCACAACCCTGTCAGGCCCATATTTCTTAATTGTATAAATTAGGGAGGCAGCAATCATTTGACAAACTTCTTTCCAGGATCCGCGAACAAACCCGCCTTTGCCTCTGGCTTTAACATATTGCTCACGCTTTTTGGGGTCAGTCACAATATTTTCCCATGCTTTAACTGGATTTTCCGCTCTTTCTAGTTCATCTTTCCATAAAGCATAAAGATCCCCCCGTACATACGGATATTTCACACGTGTAGGACTATATGTATA
>JAUZQA010000160.1 GCA_030705665.1 Bacillota bacterium | reverse complement strand
ATGTTTCAAGCTTAATTTCTTTTCCATATGTAAAAAGGATCTCAATTTGTGATAGGTCATTGACTTCAGAAATATTTTTCACTAACTTGACTTGATGATTTCCATTTGCTACCTCTTCTACTCGCCTTTGATGCCTTTTATCCGCTTGCATATGCTGGATTAAAATCATCGTTATCCCCCCTGTTTTGCACTTTAAAAGACTATAATTTCGTCATTAAACCTCATATAATCTATATAATTCAGTGAAAAATCTGTCAAGTAAAAAGGACAGACACATTAACTTGATTTGTTTCCCCCACAATGAAATAATACGGCAGATATTCTTACAAAATTTAACACAAACGATTAAGTACATCGTATATTCAATTCAAAGAAGAAAGTTGTCTTCCAAAGGTGTAAATAAAAAAAATCACACTAAACTAAAAAATATTTTTATAATCATTTTATTTACCCTTTAAAACGACACATAATCACAATTTTATTAAACGCATGACAATATTATGATAGAAAAGGAGCTGTAAAATTAGACAATTGAACGAATGGTGTCGTTAGTTTGAATTTTCAAATAATAAATTATTGATTATTTTTATGCTATATTATTTGTAAGTTCTTAAAATTCAAAAATAGTATTAGTGAAGGGGTGGCAAAATGGTTGTTGAAGAATTAGTCCAACAATTTATACAAGAAAAAAATTATACACCATCACATACAAATGAATTACTTGATTATCTACAAAAATGCTATATCTACGGAGAACTATCTATAGTTGAATATAAAAAACTTTTTTCGGAATTAAATAAACATAATGCTGAAAAACCTAGTGAATTTTTCATTAAAACCAAATTATTTAATTTAGATTTTGATTTGCCTTGTTAACAAAAAAAGAGTATCTGTGCGCAGATACTCTTTTTAATATGCCTTTATCGATTTCAATTGATCAACTTTTCTTTTATGGTATTCTATTTTGATTTTTAACTGAGATTTTATTTTATAATCGAGACAACTGTCATATAATGCCTGGTGATAATTTTTCCTTAGCTGATACCAATGATAAAATATCTTGGATATTAACGACATAAATCCGCCTCCCATTTTTGATATCATCATATATTTCGAAAAAGCTAACATATTTATGGGTACAGTGTTATATAATTTTTTCCATTATTTATATTGTATATAAAGGAAATTAAATTTTAATAATAAAACCAATTAACACTTGTCCTTCTATTTGAATAGAATAAATGAGACGAAAGGAAGCACCTTTCGTTGGCTTTGACTGACTATTTATGGTCAGTCTTTTTTAGTTATTTCTATAAAGGAACTCAAATAATTTAAGATTCATTCTTTTGAAAGTATGCGTTCACGATCAACGGCTTCTGGCGGTTTTTCCATCCACCCATTCTCAATAAGTATTTTTGCTGCCTCTTCCACAAATAAGGAAATATTCATTAATGATCTTGTATACATGAACGCTATATCATGTCTTCCACTAACAGCAACCGAATTTCCAAACGCTCTCATTTTCATAGAAAACATGTCTACCTTATGATAAAGCATTAATTTTTCAGAAAAAGGAGAAACTGTAGAAGTTGTTACTAAATGATCAATAAATGAAGGCGAAGGCAAATTAGCTGATTCAAGTTGCTGCATATACCGATCAATTATTTTGTGTGTAAATTCTTTTCCCTTCTTAAACAATTCTCGGATTTTTTCATCTTGAACTACCTGACTAAACCCGAGGATTAAGGCCTTACTTGTAACTTCATTTTCAATATTGTCATAAAGATGAGCAATTTCCAATGCATGTAACGGACGAATATGTCCAAGATATCCATTTAAAAAGTTTTGTTTTATAAACTCCGCTTTTTCTGGTATGGGAATTTCCGGAGGTTTACTTATGAAATTTTTATTTATTAATACACTTTTTATTTGCTCCAATAACTCCAGAGTTGTGTACACAGAATAATTAAAAAAGTCTTTTACATCTTTTCTAAATACTAATGGCATTGCAACGTTATAAATACTAAGCCCTGCTTTTACTACGTATTTCAAATAATGAACGTAAAATTGATCCTCGAATAATCTTGGGGCATCAAGATATACATCTTTATTTAAAGAAAAACCAATTGGGATTGGGAAATGGTCCTTATTAAAAATATCTGTGATTCGTTGTTTGAAATCCTTCGTAATCATTAATGCGTTATCAAGTAATGTTTTTATATCCTGATCTTCAACATGTTGGAGAAAATGGCTTAAAATACATTCCGACATCGTATTTCCAATATAAGTCGCCCAAAGCTTACCCATTTCTGCAGATGTTAGTTTCTCGTTTGGTTTTGTCATATTTGGACTAATTTTAATCGGTTTAATCATTGTCATAAAATAAACTCCTTGAACTCATTTCAATTAGTTTTAACACTCGTATACAAATCAATTCTTTTATGACTCTGGTTTTTTATCACATAATTTCAATTTAATTTCCAGAAAAGAGGCGTGACTATGAAAGTAACAGATGTTCTTGTACAGTGTTTGGAAAATGAAGGAGTGGAATATGTATTTGGTATTGTCGGATCAGAGACAGTAGATCTTGCTGATTCATTATCAAAATCAAAACAAATTCAGTTTGTCAATGTTCGGCATGAACAAGGCGCAGCTTTCATGGCGGATGTCTATGCAAGATTGTCCCAAAAAGTGGGTGTTTGTTTCTCCACATTAGGGCCTGGAGCAACGAATCTGGTCACAGGAATCGCCAGTGCCAAACTTGAACATTCACCTGTAGTGGCTCTAATTGGACAAGCTGGCATTGATCGGCATCACGAGGAATCACATCAATATGTAGATATTGTGAGCTTATTTGAGCCTGTAACAAAATGGAGTACAGAAATAAAGGAATCTGAGTCAGTAACTGTTGTCATTCGCAAGGCATTCAAGGTCGCAAAACTTGAGAAGCCCGGTGCTGTGGCCATTTCATTACCGGAAAACTATGCCTCACAAATGATTCCCAAAGCACCTTTACCTGTTACACCTTGGCCGGAAAGTGTCCCTCTTCTTGATACCCTTGAAGAGGCTAAAACTCTTATCAAAAATCATCTAAAACCTTTTGTTCTCGTTGGAAACGGAGTGATCAGACAAGACGCAGTCTTAGAGCTTCAAGCTTTTATTAACACTCTAAAATCCCCTGTTACACATAGCTTTATGGCAAAAGGGATATTAGGAAAAGATCATCCTTTGAATTATTTTACGTTTGGTTTTAAGGAAAACGATGAAGTTTTACCAGGAATCAACGAAGCAGATCTGTTGATTGTGATCGGTTTTGATTTTGTTGAAACGCTGCCGGATCATTGGAATAAAAGAAAAATTCCCGTAATACACATCGATACATTGCCAGCAGAGATTAATGAATTCTATCCTGTAAATATCGAATTGGTAGGAAATATCAAGAAAACACTCCAATTGCTTAATCAATTAGAGTTACCTTCTAAATCCTGGCTTCCTTCAGGGAATCTAAAAAAACAAATGATCTCAGCATACAATATAAATGGGAATGATGATCAATCAAGCATGTTGCCCTTTACGATTGAAAATATACTCCAATCTATTGAAAAACAGAGCACAAATAATACCATTGTCCTTTCAGATGTAGGAGCCCATAAAGTATCGGTTGCAAAAACGTTTCAGCCCAAAAAGGCAAACAGGCTAATCATTTCAAACGGTCTTGCTTCGATGGGAATTGCAATCCCCGGTTCAATCGGTGCTAAGCTGGCATGTCCGCATGATCCCGTTATTTGTCTAACTGGGGATGGCGGAGCATTGATGAATTTTGCAGAAATAGAGACAGCAAAACGCTTAAACCTCTCTTTCATTATTATTGTTTTAAATGATCGGATGCTGAAACTAGAGGTCCAAAAAATGAACAAAAAGTTCGGAACAAATTATGGTGTTACATTCCAGAATCCAGATTTTGTTGGTTTAGCAAACAGCTTCGGAATCAAAGGAAAACGAGCAGAAAACTTAACTGACTTTGAACAGATTTTAAGTGAATCGCTGCAGCCTTTAGATGGGATCGTATTAATTGAAGCTGTTTTTTAATAACTTCTATAGCCGTCAACACAAAAGGCCTTCATCGTTTTGATGAAGGCCTTTTTGTTTAATTAATTACTCCTTAAGGCTCTTTGGGTACGGGTGCGATTCATTGAAGCTTTTGAAGATGAACGTTTCTTTTGGAAAGAATAAAGATTGCCAATGCAAAGTCCAATAAACAAATACATCAATCCCCCAAATATTCCATAGATTATCGTTCCTGTTAAAGCAGTAAGAATGCCAAACACGATTTGGTCTTTGTCTTTTGCAGGAGATGTTGGCGGATCGGTTAGCATAAAAAAGCCAAAGAATAGTGTAGCGTTAATAAATGGGGGCCGAAGGGCATCTACTGCGTCCCCAATATTGAAAAATCCCATTAAAGCCAAAAGTAAAAACGATGTTAATAGAAAAGCAAACGCCTGTGGGAACTTATTGATCCGATTCGTGATGATATACCCACCCACTAAAAGGAAGGCAATCGTCCAAACGGGAAGATCACCAAATGCCCCCCACCAGCTTTGTCCCGTTTGAAACAGCAAGACGGATAAAAGAAGTCCAAATGCTGCAGGATTGAATATCGGCCTTTTCTTATAGGTAATAAGATGCTTTGACAATATAGCAAGAATTGTTGTTCCGGCAATGGTAAATATAGAAGTTGTTGAACTTAAAATAAGCGAAATAATTAACCCAGTGATGACCGCCCCGTCGGGAATGGATGAATACTTTCCTTTTATGTTATTACAGATGAGGTCGACGATGACTGCAACTAATATTGCTATTAAGCCATTTCGAATTCCCATTATATTTTTATATCCTATTGAAGCAATAAGCAGGTAAGCAAACATGGTAAGCACCACATAGCCTTTAGGCGTTTTAAGCCATTTCTGTATCGTCAAGATGATTCCCTCCTACATTGATAATATTTAAAGCTGGAGTAATAAATTTTCCTGTAAGTCCAATGTCTTCAATTAGCTTGATCCCCTTTTCACCCAGCAAAAAAGCAGTAGTCGAAAAGGCATCTGCCATCATTGCAAACGGAGCAATAACGCTGCAGCTGACCCAATTATTTGGAGAGTTTTTTGTTTTTGGATTTATGATATGATGCATTCCTGGAATCTTAACATTTCTGCGTTCATAGCTGCCAGAGGTACAAATGGCTGCATTTGAAAGTTCCACTTCATCAATGATTTGATCCTTTATGTTAGGATTTTGAATGCCAATCTTCCATGGCCTTCCATACCAATCTTTTCCCCCTACGAACAAGTCTCCACCGGCATTAATGACAAATCCTTCAAACTCTTTTAGCACATTGGCCGCTAAATCAATCGCAAATCCTTTAGCTACAGCCCCTAAATCAATGACAAGAGGTTGTTCCAAATATAACGTACGAACTTTTTCATCTAAAATAATATCCTTATAGGTTGCAGAAACATCGAAATCAGAGTTCATGATTTCACCTGTTAAATAATGGCGGTTAAATCCTTGTTCTTCCATGGTTTTCCCAATGGTTGGATCAAATTCACCATCCGTTAGTTTGGCTAACTCCAAAGCGAATTTTAAAGGTTCAAATAATATTGGGCTGATTTGAACCTGTTTTTTAATCATTTTGCATGCTATCATCAATTCACTATCGAGGCTGAAACGGCTGCATGCATGCTCAACGGTTCTAAACATTTCAAATGCTTGATCTAGTTTAGCCGCCGCTACTTCTTTTACATTTTTGTCATGAAGGACAATCTCTATTTGAACGACAGTGTCCATAAATAGCTTCGTTTTTTTCATCGTTTCACCCTATGCTTGATGTGCCTGATTGAGTGCATCCTGAACTGCATCCGTAAATGCTTGTGTACTATAGGTTGCCCCAGAAACATTATTTACCTGTGCATTTTGCTTTTGCATTACTTCATTAGGTAAATCTTGAACATCCTGTTCAGAATAATGCATGCCCCAATTACTGATTTGAACATCAGTTATTTTGTCACTTTTCAATGTTACTGCAACTTCAATCTGTCCGCGGCGGTTCCACCCTGTACCCGTAAAGGTCCCATCTTTATAAACCTTGTTAGGCTGTGCAACTTTCGTGGTAGCAGTTTTGCTAATCGAATTCATACTTTTATGAATACTAACTTGTGCTGTTTGGGGCATAGCAACTTTGTTAGCTTGAGCTTCAGTTGAAAAATACCCAGTGGCGTAAACCGCCGCTACTGCTGTAGAACATAAAATTACCCACTTTTTATCCATTTTTGCCATTTAAAATACCTCCAAATCCCTTTGCACTTTCTTTAGTCACTTTTTAGTTTAGAAGAAAAATATTAAGATTTTCTTAAAAAAATCCATTAACAACGTTTTTAAATTAAAAATAGACTTATGTAAGTAGAATTAAAGGAACATAAAAGCCGCTTAGGCGATAAAACGTCTAAGCGGCTTTTATGTTCACAATATTTTAATGTGCAAAAGCGGGTACAGGCAGTCCTAGAGCTTCCCGCTTTTGGATAATCCTTTCAAGAATGAGATCAGCTGCTTTTATTGGATCAGGTTCATAAATAAGCTTACTTCCGAACAATTCATCTGTTGTCACAGGGAATTCTCCCTTATTGCAAAAAAGTGCATTTGAGACAACAGATGAACCTTCAATTGGGGCAGGAACCCCAATATGAACATCAACTCCCTGATTGAGGAAGAAGGTACCGATTGCAAGTGCTTTAGGGCTATGAGTTTCAGGGCATGATCCAGCAACAGGCAGCTGACCTACTCCTACACCTATCCGTTTGGCAAGAGCCACCAACAAATCATCAATTCGTGAATTGTCAACGCAGCTTCCCATATGTAGGGCTGGCGGCAGGGATTCCAATCCATTTGCTTGGCCAATTGCCTCGAGCACCGCCTTTAATTCTGGGGCACAATACTCTCGCCCACTAGGTGCCATTAGGCCAAATTTTGCCAAAGAATGGGCGGAACAACCCGTACCAACAATCAAAACATTATGTTTGAGCAGATGCTTGGCCAGCTCCACATTGTACCAGTCTTGCTTTAATCTAGGGCTAGTACACCCAACGATCGCGACAGCACCGAGGACATTTCCTGAAACAATATTGTCAATTAACGGCTTAAGGGGATCTTCTTGATCTAATTTTTTTAAGGCAGCTACGATCTGCTCCACCGAAAAACCGGCGTATGCCTCAACTCGTTCATTCGGAATTTCGACTTTTGATCTATCGCGCATTTTGTACCTCCAAAGTGCTCTTCGGACAATTTCCTGTGCAAATTCATCCGCTTTTTCCGGGGTAAATTCTACGTAGGATGCTCCTTCGACTTTGGCATAAGGAATAGTGGAAATAAGCTCTGTGTGATAGCAATCTGCAACCTGCTTAAGCCCTGGCATGATACATTGAACATCCGTAATCATAATATCTAAAGCACCGGTAACAATCGCTAATTCTTGGCTTGCATAATTGGTTGCGACAGAAATACCTTTTCGCATCAACAGCTCATTCGCCGTACAGCAGATACCAACGATATTAATCCCTTTCGCACCTAATTGAATGGCCTGTTCCTCTAATTTTTCTGCCCATTCCACCACTTTTTCAGCCATGATCGGCATGTGGCCGTGAACAGCAATATTTACGTAATCTTCTTTAATAACTCCCAGACGATATTCCGCCTTTACCAGTTCAGGCGTACCGAATAGAATGTCTTGAAGATCTGTGGCCATATGAAGTCCGCTATAGCCATCCACCAATCCCATCGTTAGTATACCTTTTATTAAATTGACAGGATCTGCGTCCACACCCATCGCTTGACGATTTACAGCTTTTGCAATTTCAAGATGTCCGTTAACAGGAGAAATCCCTAGTTTTTCCCACTTTTCAATCGAACTTTCAATACCCTTTAATTTCATCCATTCAAGCGTGCCATATTGATGTTGAAAATCCGATAGAGCAGCTAAAGCCACTTCTTTTCCTAATTCATTGACCTCTTTGCCATCAACAGTTAATCCCAACCCTTGAGCGATTCTCATTAATTTTTCAGGATCTTTAATTTTAAATGGAGCTTTTCCTTCAGATGCTTCTAATAACGTTAAGGCCACTTCGCGAGCATGTTCCACATGAGGAACTGCTCCTTCTGTTACTAAAGTCAAAAGATTCCGAGCAACAATTTGGTCGGCAGTTGCTCCGCAAACCCCTCGTTGTGGTCCATTTTCCGAAAGAGATATTCGACAGGGTCCTTCAAGACATCGTTTGCAACACACACCAGCTAAACCAAATTTACAGCGTGGTTCCAACATATCGGCCCGATCAAAAGCCGTTTCAATT
>JAUZQA010000016.1 GCA_030705665.1 Bacillota bacterium | reverse complement strand
TCCTGCACTTTTTAATTAAATAGATTCTTGTATATCTTTTAGTTGGGAGAAGACTTTTTGGTATGCAGCAGCTTCAGATGCCATGCCTTTTAGTTGATACATCTTGCTAATTTTCCAAACCGGATCGGGGTCTTGCGGTTTAAGCTCCATCTCCCATGAATAGCAATCAATTGCAGGATCAAATTGTTCAAACTCTGCATAATAATCTCCTAACTCCATCATGCGATCGGGATTCTCAAGCAAACCAACCATTTTAGCTAATTTACGTAAAACCAGCGAATGAGGTGTAATTGTTTGCAGCGGCTGAAGTTTGTCAAATGCAGTTTTAAGGTCATATTCCTTTAACATGGTGATAATTAATTGGTAAATCTGGACTTCCGTTTGTCTATAGTTATCAGAATCTCCCAGCCTTTTGAGAACCCTTATAAAACGATCCAAATGAGCGTCTACAAATTTTGCATCTACATTCTCCCAAATTACCTTTAGAATTGAATCATAATGTTCTGGGAGATCATCCATAAAATTTAACAAGTAAAGTGCTGCTTTTTCATAACTTCGATTTTCTATCATCTTCTCAATCATTACCTGCGCCTCTTGCAGCATATGGAATGGGTTAATATTTTCATGGCTTAAAATGAGAATCCACTGCTCAATAGAAAGAAATTTGAGAGCCATCTTTGTATAGATTTCAATTTCTTCCCTAGTTTGTGACCCTCTTTCCTTTTCGAGCCATAACAGGATCAATTCAACATAGGAATCTTGTGATTTTAGGATACTTTCTAAAAAAAGTCGATAATCGGGATTGTTTCGATTGTTGAAACAATATAGCTCAACATACAGAGGGTCTTTTTTTAAAATAGCCGGTAAACTTGAGGAATGGTAAAAGTCATGGGCATTATTAAATTCTCTAGATGACATCCGTTCTTTTACTAGATTTGATTGTGGCAAAAAGGAGATTAAAATTTGCAATATTTGATATGCCTTCATATATTGACCATTTCTTTTGTGATTAAAATAAATTTGATCAATATACTTTGCAATAGTAGGTTTATCGAAGAATGAGTCAAGCGTGGTAGCGATATAGGCAATTTCCTGAGGTGAATAATGTGCTTGCAAATGCGGAAATAATTTGTTTCGGGCTGGAATCGTAACCAATTTATTGGGGATAAGTACTGATAAAATTGGATGTGATGGTTCAATCACGAGGCCATCATGGAATACCTTGTCAATAAACGAAGCTGCTGGAATCGTATCAAGCTGATCTCCAAAGATACATGAATTTCTAAAATAAACAAGGTAGTAGTCCTCAGCTTCTGCCGTTCTAACTTGAATGACTTTACTAGTGGATTGTATTGCTGCACGGACAACAGTTCCATGAAAAGTTTTCTTCTTGTCTTTTATCAATATTTCAGTTGGCATTAATCGTTCGTTAGTCATTTTCACTAACCCCCTATTGGATGATCATGTATGATGAAAGCTGTAAATTATTTATTCCATTATAACATAAAGAATTCCCCAGATAACTACTATCGGGTAAAGGAGATTTTTAGTTACACTATTTTTGCAGTAAAAAGAAGCTAATTCAAAACGGCAAATACCATTTGAATTAGCCTCTTTACAAATGACCTGGAACCATGTCTTCGAATTATATCTCTTTTAAACGGCTGCAGATTGCATCGGCGACTTCAATTGTTGATGATGTACCGCCAATATCACAAGTTTTAATTCCATCGTTTGTTACGTCTTCGACCACATTTAACAGCTGTTTGCCCAATTCCCTCTCTCCAAAATAATCCAGCATCATTTTAGCAGTCCAAATTTGCCCAATTGGATTTGCGATTCCTTGTCCGTAAATATCGGGTGCTGAACCATGAACCGGTTCAAACATGGATGGATATTTGCCATTTAAATTAATATTTGCCGCTGGAGCAATTCCAATACTCCCCATTATGGCACCGCCGATATCTGTTAAAATATCACCAAACAGGTTGCTGGCAACAATCACATCAAAGATTTGCGGTCTCGTTACAAAAAATGCCGCTAACGCATCAATATGGTAAGATGCTGTTTTAATTTCAGGATAGTCCTTCTTCACGTCCTTAAATACCTCATCCCAAAACGGCATCGAGTGCACAATCCCATTTGACTTCGTCGCAGACGTTACGTGTCCTCTTCTTTGCTTTGCAAGTTCAAAAGCATAACGCATCGCACGTTCAGTTCCTTTTCGTGTAAAAATAGCATTTTGTACTGCAATTTCATCCTCACCTTGATGGATTCTCCCGCCAGCCTCACTATATTCTCCCTCACTGTTTTCTCTGACTACAATTAAATCAAAATCATTTGGGTTCACTAAAGGAGACTTCAGGCCCTTGAAAAATTTGGCTGGACGGATATTAATCGATTGTTGGAATTCCCTTCGTATTTTTATTAACAGTCCCCATAATGAAACATGGTCAGGCACTAGTTCTGGATTCCCAACTGCTCCCAAAAAAACGGCATGGTAATTTTTTAATATCTCTAATCCGTCATCAGGCATCATTTTTCCATGTTCAAGGTAATACTCACAACTCCAAGGAAACTCCTTAAATTCAAATTTTAAGCCTCCATGGATTTCCGCAACCGTATCCAAAACTTTTAAAGCAACAGGTACTACTTCTTTACCAATTCCATCTCCTGGGAGAACGGCAATTTCATAATTTTTCATAAAAAATACACTCCCCTATGTATGTTTTTTATAAATTGATTTAGGAATAATCATTTAATTTCTATTCGCCATCTTCAATTAAACGGGTCAAATTTTCTAAATCCTCAAGCGTATGTGCTTTTAATAAACTTGCAGCTTTCTCCGGATTCTTTTCATTTATCGCCTGAAAAATCTCTGTATGCCCTTTCAGAATCGTCTTGGGCCGATTCTGTCCCTGCATATTTAGAAAACGGTAATAATAAATCAAACTGTTTAGACTATCTACAAGTTTGATCAACCTATTATTACCACTGTATAAAAGTGTTAATTCGTGAAAATGTGCATTGCAAGCAACAATCTTTTTCAGATTTTCCGTCTCGATTGCGATTGCTGTATCTTCAAGGCTTTTTTCAAGTTCTCTAATTTGGTCGACCGTGACGCGCTCTGCTGTAAGTGCTACCGCAGCTGTTTCCAGGGCAATTCTACATTCATAAATTTCAATTACATCTTCTAAGGCAGGCTTATAAACTGTAATCTGCGATTTGTCATCACATAGTAATAGGCCTTCATTGATCAATACTTTTATCGCTTCACGTACAGGACTTCTGCTAATCCCATATTGCTTTGCTAGCTGGGCTTCATATAAACGATCACCTGGTTTGAATATTCCTTTGAAGATAGCGTCTTTTATCGACTCTTGAATTTGCTGGTAATAGGGTAATGGTTTTTGTAATGAATGAGACTCAAACATCATTTTCACCTCACAATCCTAAAATACTATAATGGCTTAATATATGTCGGCTGTCGACACCATTTATTATTTTCATAATATCATTTTCGTTAAATTTCAAACTTTAAATTTTAACAAAAAACGGATTGCCACATGGCTAATCCATTTAAGTGATGGTTTTATCATCTTTTCATTACTTTCCAGGCAGTTCCTTTATGTTCAATGCCCGATTTAAATTGTTGTTATTTAAATATGCTAATCCCATTGCTAGCAATAAAAAGATGCCCGTTCCAAAAAATACAGTTGAGACTGGTAAAACTCCACCGATAAAGCCGCCCAGCATTGGACCCACCGTCCCGCCTATCTGGTTAGCCGTTTGATTTAATCCGAACGCTCTTCCACGGAAATCATCTGGAGTGGATTTCACGACAAGCCCATTCAATGCAGGGAAGACCGCACAGAAAAAGATCCCATATACAAAACGCATAATGGAAAATCCTAAAATGTGAGGAAAGAGGATTTGTGCGACCATACCAAGTCCGCCGCCAAGTAATCCCACAATCAGGACTCGATAAAAACCAGCCTTATCAGCCCATTTTCCCCAAAATGGAGCAAATATTGCACTTGCAATTCCTGGCAGGGAAAAAACGATGCCAGCTAAAAGTGAAGCCTTATTTGTAGAACCGCCCAGTTTTACAATATACAACGGTAAAATCGGTTCAACGGTCATTACAGAGGCAGAAGTTATGACCGTTAAAATCAAGACAAGTACAAAGGGTCGATTTTTCCAGGCAACCACAAGGTCGTTTCTAACAGATCCCTTCTCCTTGCTTGGAGTGAAGTTCTCTTCAACTACCCAAAAAATTATTAACAGAGTTGAAAGGAGAACAATAAAGCCTGCACTTGCAAAAGCCACGCGATTTCCAACTAATTGAGCAATACTGCCGCCAAGTATAGGTCCAACAATCTGCCCTGAAGCAGAAGCAGAGGAAATCAATGAAAGGGCATATCCTACTTTATGTTTGGGTGTATTAGTACCAACCAATGCAATAGCTCCAGGTATAAATCCACTTAGTAAACCTTGCAAAATTCTTAATCCTAAAATCTCGTATGGATTGGTAACAAAAGCCATCAAAGTATAAATAACAAACAATACAAATCCTGCACGAACGATCATTGGCTTTCTTCCGTATTGATCAGCGACTCTCCCCCAGAATGGCGAAGCAAGTGCCCCCGCAAAGAAAGCTGCACTAAAAATTAATCCCGACCACAATTCAGTATGTTGATGTACCCCAATCTGCAAAAGAAAAAGTGGCAAAAAGGGAATAACCATCGAAAAACTGGATGCAGTGAAAAAGACACCGACCCACAATACCCATAAATTCCGTTTCCATGTTTCCATATATTTCGCTCTCCATATGTATCCTTAAATGACTCTTTCGCATGTTAAATTTCACTCAAGCAATCATAGCATAATTTAAAAATATTTTCATAGTCGAAATAACTCCCAATAAATATTCACAATATTCTTGACCATAAAAAACTGCCTGAGAGGTTTCTCAGGCAGTTTTTTATGGTTTTACTTCCCCAGTTGTTGTTGGGTGATAATGATATTTTGTGCGATTAATAGGAGTGAAATCTTTTGGAGTATAGAAACGCAAAAGATCTTCATTTACTACTTTATCAGACAGGGAAAGTTTTTGTTCCACAATCCGCTGATCCTTTTTAGCCTCTGCCAATTGATCTTCGCCCAGCTCCAATCCCGTAGCAGTATTGTAATATTTACCATCCACAGCCGTAATCGCTGGACTGACAAAATCTCCATTGCGGAATGGAACTAGGTCATCATGCTGTTTAGATAGTAAATCAGTTCCGAATTGCACGTAATTTTTAGAATCGATTCCTAATAAGTGGAGAAGTGTAGGCAGTACATCAATTTGCCCGCCATATTCGTGATTCACTCCACCTTTCATCCCTGGAACCCGAATGAATAATGGCACACGTTGTAAACCAGCACTTTCAACAGGAGTTACTTCTTTTCCTATTACTTGAGTCATAGTGCTGTCGTTATCCTTTGAAATTCCATAGTGGTCACCGTAAATAATCACGACGGTATGATCATATAGTCCTGATTTTTTTAGAGAAGCAAAAAACTGCTTTAATGCTTCGTCAGCGTATCGAGCTGTCTGGAAATATTTGTCCACAGTTGGAACACCCGTGTCATCGGGTTCAATCGTCGTATCCTTTTTGTCAATTGGGAACGGAAAGTGATTTGTCACCGTAATCAGCTTTGTATAAAACGGCTGTGGCAATGATTCAAGCATTGGCATTGACTGCTCCACAAAAGGTTTATCCATAAGCCCATATTGGGCAAGATCTTCAGGATCAATTTTATAATAGCTGGAATCAAAAAAGTGATCATAACCAAAAGATTTATATACTTCATTCCGATTCCAAAAGCTTCCTGTATTGCCATGGAAAACGGCAGAAGTATAGCCTTCTCCAGCCAGAATTCCAGGTGCTGCCTGGTATGTGTTAAGACTTTTCGTCATATAGGCTGAACCCTGCGGTAAACCATATAACGAATTTTCTAACATGAATTCTGCATCCGAAGTTTTCCCATGCCCTGTTTGATGGAAAAAATTATCAAAGTAAATCGTATTGTTATCTTTGATCAAGGAATTTAAAAACGGTGTAACCTCTTCCCCATGTAATTTATAATTAACCAGGAAATTCTGAAAGGATTCGAGATGATAATATATGACATTCATTCCTTTTCCTGCACCAAAGTATTGCGGATCAGGCTCAGCATAGTTAGATTTTGTGTAGTTAAGCACTGCAGTGATGTCATTGCTATCCGCCAAAACCCTTGCAGCGGAGGATTTTGTGCTTTGAACAGCATCATAAATAGTATAATCATACATTCCTAAATATTTAACAATATAATTTCGATCAAACCCTCTTGTAAGTAATTCTGGCCTATCTATTTCTGCAAATCCAATATTCGCAAAAGTTAGCGCACATGACAGAGTAAAAATAGCAGACACTTTACTGCGGTCCATATCTTTGATTTCAATTTTTACCCAATGAAATACCAGTAAGGAGCCTAACAATAAGAAATCACTAAAGAACAAAAAGTCATAGGGTTTTAACAGGGAAACAACACTGCTACTGACATCCCCAAAGTTTTGGGTCTGTGATAAGGTTGGCAGCGTAATAAAATCATTAAAAAAGCGATAATAAAGAATATTGCTATATAACAGAAGCGTTAAAATAAAATAAATTACCATTAGTCCAATGTATTTTTTTCTTCCTTTAAAAAAGAAAGCAAGCCCGAGGAAAAGCAAGGAAGATCCGATTGGATTAAATAATAGCAAAAACTGTTGAAATGGATTTTCTATTCCTAATTTAAATTGTGTTAATTGCGCTATGTATGTTTTTATCCATAGGAAAATGACTGCCAGAAAGTAAAAGCCAAGATATTTATCTAAAATACTTCGACCTTTATTGAATATCCTGTTCATTTTTATTTGTACCTCTTTTCTATCTTTTAGCCATTCTATTATGCCATAACTTAATCCACTTATATATACATTGAAATTATATACTCTAGAATTATATTACCAATTTAATGTATCTAATAAAAGCAAAAGTAAGAGCTTAGTAATTTTTCCCTTATTTTTAGATAATCTCTCTATTAAAATTTCCAAGTGCGCTTTTTGTTTTTTGATTTTTTCGACAAGTAAACCGTGAATTCGAAGGATTTTTTGAGGTTAAAGTCGAATACATCTGATGTAGGATAAATGAAATGGAGGGGATAAAAATATGGTAGAAAACGGCAAGTATATTGATGTAAGCGGTATCAATACCCATTATCATGAAGATGGCCAGGGTGAAGCATTGCTGCTAATCCACGGCTCTGGGCCTGGAGTTTCAGCATGGGCAAACTGGAGATTAGTATTCCCAATTCTCTCAAAACATTATCATCTTTATGCCCCAGATGTTGTTGGTTTTGGATATTCAGACAGACCAGAAGAGATTCAATACGGAATTGACGTCTGGGCAGAGCATATGATTAATTTTCTTGAAGCTATTAATGAAAAGAAGGTTTCAATTATCGGGAATTCCTTTGGTGGTGCAATCGCATTGCATGTAGCCAAACGTCGTCCAGACCTAATCAATAAATTGATTTTGATGGGAAGTATGGGGTTCGACCACCCAATTGCATATGGCTTAGATGCTGTTTGGGGCTACCAGCCAAGCATGGAAAATATGAAAAATCTTATTAAAATATTTGCGTATGACCAAACCATGGCTGAGAATGGTGATTTAGTGGAGATGCGCTATCAATCAAGTATCCAGGAAGGCTTCCAGGAATCGTTTTCCTCAATGTTCCCAGAACCCCGCCAAAGACACGTTGGTGCAATGGCTTTATCAATCGATGAATTAGGCGGAATTCAATTTCCAGTATTATTAATCCACGGCAGAGAAGATCAGGTCATTCCATTAGAAGAAACCAGCTTTAAACTAGTTAAAGCCCTTCCGAATGCTCAACTACATGTATTCCCTCAATGCGGTCACTGGGTACAAATTGAAAAAACGAAAGAATTCGCCGGTCAGGTTATTGAGTTTTTAAATCCAATTGTTAAATAAAATTTTTAGTGAAAGACTTCGACATTTGCGCATGAATAAGTAAATGTCGAAGTGACTTTTAGTGCTTAAATCTAGCTGAAAAAAGCTTACAAGGATTTTACCTTGTAAGCTTTCTCTATTTTATCCGTGCTTATTTGCTAATATTTATAACGACATCAGTATTTGGCTTTGTTTGACAGGCGAGTGCATAGCCCTGTTCTATTTCATTGAGTGGAAGTACAGAGCGGGCAGAATGTCCCCGATCAACATCCCCTTCAAGAATTTGAATTTTGCAGATGCCGCATCCACCGCCTTTACAGCCTACCTTTATTTTGACCCCATTTCGAATAGCTGTATCCAAAATAAAGTCATTATCATTTCCAATGATTGTCCGCTCATCAGGCTCTACCTTTATACAATAACTGCTCATTTGATCACCACGCAATTCCCATATTAAGAGAAGACTGATGTAAACCTTTCATTGAGTTCTTTATTATAGTAGAAAATCGCAGCACCTAGAGAATCAAATGTCCAAGTAATGGTTGGAAAATCTGCATACGTGATATATCCGCCGCAAAATACTTCGTTTCGGTTGCCAGATGGATCAAAGAAGTAAATGGTCGTTCCACGGGTAATACCATGACGTGTAGGCCCAATATCAATACTGACATGATTTTTGCCCATAATGTCGGCCGCCTTACGGATATCATTCCACTCATCAAGATAGAATGCTACATGGTGCACTCCAGCATTTGGTCCTTTAATAACGGCAATGTCGTGTGCTGTATTCGTAATAAAGAGCCATGTTGCCAACATACTTTCGCCATCTTCAAGCAGCACCTTCTCACTTATTCCAAAACCAAACACATCTTGTAACAATTTAGTTGTTCCTTCAACATCCTCACCGCTAATTAACAAGTGATCAAGACGAGGTGGATGAATTCCAACTAATCCATCTGGCCATGGATCTGGATTGGTAAGCGGAAGACCGTTACCAACTACTTCGATTTGATGATAAAGTTCCATATATTGACCTGTAGGGAGTTGGAAACGAACAGCTTCCCCCTCGGCAATCCGAGTTCCAGCAGGAGTTCGAGTAACTTCAACGCCATATTCAATTAATTTTTGTTCATAATAATCTAGATCTGCTACATCTTTTACCTTAAAAGCCAAATGGTCCAATCCTGCAGAATCAGATTTTTCTAAGATAACACTATGATGGTCATACTCATCCCACGCTTTTAGGTATACATGATTATCATCTCTGGCAGTTTCTATTAAGCCAATAACTTTTTTGTAGTAATCCACACTTTTTTCCCAGTTATGACATCTAAGCTGAACCCTTCCCAAACGCATAATTCCCATCTCTGATTCCTCCAATATTTAATTTATTTAATATTCGGAATTGAACCTTACATAAGTTATTCTAACGAAATATTACAAATATTCATACAATAACATATGTCTAAATTTTTATATTCCAACTGACACATTCAGTTAGACTGATTAGGTTGGTTAAAATATTCATTATTAACCCTAAACCTACTTATTACTATTTTGAGATTATTAAAGTGTTTTTGAAAAACAATGTTTCACCAAAATATTATTCTCAAATTTCCTCCTCCATTAATTCAAAAACGATCTCTTTTTCACATTTCCTTCAAACGCTATCCCATTGTAAAACTATGTGATTATCGTCCCAATCTCCTAAAAATCCAAAGTATGATTGAACAATAAGTTGAAGGTCTTTTGTTTGCCAATTTTCATCCAGACAATCTTCAACAGTTTCACGATTGATGACCAATTTATTCAATACCTCTACTTTTATCCTTTCTGGTAAACGGGTAACTACGACATTTTCGTTATCAAGTTCGATTGCTTCGATGATTGCCTCCGTTACTTCTCCACAGTTCAAATCTAAAGCCACATATCGGTTCCTGTCATCAATAATCGCCATTCCAGCTCACTTCCTTTTTAATAAAGTATAAAAAGCGCAAATTCTAAATTATAATTCTATAAAACTACCCTTTTATATTCTCCCTGCTTTAAAAGTAATTGATTTTTCTAAATATTTATACGGCTATTTATGTTGTATTTTATAATCTCATTCTGTCTTATGCTGTTAAATTGATTAGGTTTAATAATCCTCCTTATTTCTATACGAATCTGCCTATTCTGTTTTATATTAAGTTTAGCAGCAAGCAAAAAAGAGGCTGTCCGGTAGACACCCTCAAATCTAACTTAGTCCAATTCTAACTTCCCTAACACTAAAAAAATATCTAATGCTAACTGTAACTCAAATCTTCTTGAGGAATCCATACTTTCCATATCTAGCAATTCCATTATTCTTTTTAATCGATAGCGCATACCACTAATTGAAATGTTCATAACCCGAGCTGTTTTATGGAGATTATGCTCATTTTCAACATATAAATATAAGGTTTTCAATAGTTCTGCATGGTTATTTTGATCATATTCAAACAACTGACCTAATTGACTGTATGCAAACGATTCCAATTCTTCAGGATTTCGGGCATTTAGCAAGAGCCCCACGTGACCTAACTCAGATGATAAAACAACCTGATAGTTCTTCTGTTTAATTTTAGCAATTTCAATTGCTTTATTTACTTCCTGAAATCCTTGATAAAACTTTGAAATATCACTATAAATATTACTAATACCTAAGGTAACTTTAAGATTCGAAGGGAATTCTGCTATTTGACCAAGTAAAAATTCACCATACTGTTTTATTGGCAGCCTTTGTTGTTGAACAAACTTCAATGGAACAAGCGAATAGACTTGATCAATTTTATCAGATATTAAGCAATGATAACCTGCCTGCTGTAGCCTCGTCGTTAAAATATTAATAATTTTTTTGCGTATTCCCAAACAATAATCTTCTTTTTCGTTAATATGTTGACTGTTATTACCCTCAAATTGGAAAATGAATACATAATATGGATCTGAGATATTATAGCCAATATAATTTAAACGTTTTGTAATATATGGAATATCAGCTTCTTTATTTAACAACTCGTCAAGCAGTTTACCTTTCAATCTCTGCTCAGTTTCAATCGTGTTTCTCTCAATATATAAATGAACAGCGCAAACAGTAGCAGCTCGCTCCAATGCTACCACTTCCGTTTCTTCGAATAATCCTTCGTTTTTTATCAGCGAAACAAACCCAAATATTTGATTGCGGAGAATGACAGGGGAAATCAATCGATGTTCGTTACAAAAACCATTTGAAAGAGTGAGTTCAATTGTTCGTCTTTCATCTGCAAATTTATTAATAATATCCCGCTGCTCCTTCTGCAATGTGGAAGTCTTTAATAAGGCTTTAAGCGAGAATAGCGGAAATTCTGAAGCCTGCGCAAAGCTGGCAAGAAGGTCAAAATTTGAATTTTCAATAGCAACAGAACAAACTAGACTTTCTCCGAGTGTTTTTGCAAGCGTATCTAAGCCTTTTCCTTCTAAGACAATATTCGTTAATTTCTGATGAATTTTTGATCCCAGATTTAATGTTTCTTTTTGCTTTTCAATTCTTCTGTATGCGCAATCCAATTCGTTTGCCATACTCTCCTCTTCGTAGTTGATTAATTCATCGGCAATTTCGTCTCCCCACTCTTCTACTGTTTTCCCAATATATCGGCATTGCTTATCTCCTTTTCCGATACATTCAACTTCTTTGTAAATTATTTTTTTTCCAAAATACTCGCTTGAATATCCGCCGGCGTATCCGATCAAATTATAGCAAACCGATTGGTGGTGGTGTGGGAAATGTAGTAGATGCTGCTCGGCCTCATAGGATTTATGCCAAATACCCTCAAGATAAAAAGTACCAGCTTCGATATTTACATCCAGTTTCGAAACCTCTGAAAATACACTTCCTAAAAGGGTATGCATTTGAGGACCTGCCAAGAGCCATTCCAGCTCATCCCCCCAAGCAAACATTTCCTTTAGATTTCTGGCGTCGTTGACTCCTGAATTCCAGCCGTGCCGCAGTAAGAATCGTTTCGCTCTTTCCATTCCAAGAGCAGCAATTAAGTCCTTCCGCAGTAATCCCCAAGCATCTGCGCTTGAAATAATCATCCGCTTATCCTTAAAAAAGATTTCACCGTTAATTGATTGAAAAGTTAGAAGATCTTTTATTGATATTTGCTCTGCCGTTTTCAAAAAAAGTACCTCCATTGATTCAAGTTTTCGAAATTCTATAAAGTATTAGAAAACCGCACTAAAGATACTGTTATTTCATTGCTGTTAGATGGGTTGTCGATTACTACGGAACACCGTTCATTTTCATTTTATCGGAAAATTGCCAAGATTCATGTGATATTTCACACTGAAAAGTTCCCTGATTTTAAATAAAATTATATTTTATTTAAAATTCGTAAACAATAGAATGAAGTGTCAGAATTATGAATTTATTTCAATTATGTTGTCCCTTTTGTGTTTTTGGGGAATAAGTAAAAAACTCCTGTGCAGGAGTTTTTTTGCTTCATATATATATATTTATCAAACAAACATATTTTTCTCAAATATAAACAAAGCTTATAGTTCTTATTCCAGACCAACTTCCTTAAGTAAGAGAGTGTTTCTTCTAAGTAATTATATTTTCGGAGCTTCCATACCAATTTTACTCCATTCTTCACGGGCAGGTCCATAAATGCCAGGAACCTGCAATCCAGCCTGACGCATGAGGATCGTCATTTGGCCGCGATGATGAATGATGTGTTTGACTAGAAGAGAAAGCATACCTGCTTTTTGCATTTTCCTGAAAAAGACTTCTTTACTTTCATTTAAGGATTCGTCCGTCCATTGCTGTTCCACTGCTTCAGCTGCACTTTTATTAAGAGTTCGAAATGTGTCTGCTATTTTTTTAGCAGAGGTGGGAACATTATCTGATTGTTCCACTAAAGGAACGGATAGTCCGAATTCAGTCAGCATTCCAGGTGTACTTGTAACAATATGCCATGCAACTCTCCCTAATGTTCGGTCATTTGGGGACACCTCCTGCTGCAATGACTGATCTGTCAAAGCATCTAAAACTCTCTGAGTTGATTCAGCTTCCTGATTCCATTCCGCAATAAATTCTGAAATTGATGTATACATTTCTTCATCACCCATTTCTCCGTTTTGTCCCAATATCCAAGTTATAGTTTGATCTGGATCACAGCTTTTATTCTAACATGCTCAACCGCTAATGCTATAAATTTTCACCATTAAAACAGATAACATCCTTATACCAGTAAAAAAACTTTAAATTATGTATTTCCCATGGTACCTTTTATATCTTTCCCATGACTGCATATATGTGTTTAGATTGGTGCATTTTAAAAACGATGTAAAGATGAAAGGAGATTCGACAAATGCAAATGCAATCGCAATCGCAAACAAACCAGCCGCAAATTCCTAATCCACCAAGGGCAATCACAACCAAAGATTTGCTTTACATTAAAGATGTATTGTCATGGGAACTATTAGCATTTAAAAAGTTTCATCATCTAGCCCAGCAAGTAACAAATCCGCAAATCAAGCAAGCACTCGAAAAAGCGGGGCAAATGCACCAAAATCACTATCAAAGATTACTTCCGCACCTGCAAGTTAATAACAATGCAGCATTACAAAGTTTACCAAGTCAACAAACACCATTGCAGTAATTAATATTGGAGGTAGTTTGAATGCAAAATCAACAGAATCAAAACAGCAAGCAAATTGCTAATCAACAAACAGGGCAGTTACCAAAAGTAAAGGGACCGGAAATGAATGACCGCGATTTCATCAACGACGGCCTCAGTACTTGTAAATATATAACTGACAGTCTAAACATAGCTGTCCGTGAAGCAAGCCACGATCAGCTTCATGCTGATTTAATACAAATCCTGAATGAAACCCACCAAAGCAGTCGGGAACTTTATAAGCTAATGTTTCAAAATGGCTGGTACAAGCTTGAAGCGGAAGATCAGCAAAAACTCGATCAGGCATACCAGCAGTTTAGTAACTATTCAAGCCAATTTCCTTATCACTAATGTATTACAGATAAAAAAGATCCTCGTTCACCAAATGGTGTGGAGGATCTTTTTTATGATTTATTCTTCGGTATCTGGACTGTTTACCATAATTCCTGCTACTTGGGTTAAGCGATCATAAAATTCTGCTCCTGCAGGATTTTGGTCAAGACCAATTTCATGAAACGCTTCTTTCATACAGCGAAGCCACGCCCGTGCCCGTTTAGGAGTCACCTCATGCGGCAGATGCCTCTGTCTCATTGCAGGCGGTCCAAATTCCATACTGTACAATGCAGGTCCCCCCAAAAATTGAGGCAGAAACAATTTTTGCTTTCTTTTTATTTCTTCCATATCCCCTTCAAAAATTGGTCGCAAATTATTATCTTCATAGACGCGAGGATAAAAAGCTTCAACAAGTTTGTCAATTGTTTCTTTTCCGCCTATTTCATCATAAAGTGATTTAAATGTGTATTCCAACTAATTCACCCTCATCCTTCCTTTGTTGCTAATATTATAAAGATATCTTGGGTATGCTATCGTGATATAAATCACACTTACAACAATTTTATACCATATACATAGTGTTTATATCATGCGCAATGTGGTAATTTAGACCATAGAACCTTTGAGCCATTATAAAAACTTTCCCGTTCTTAAAAATGTATCAACCCATTTTGCAGTTTCCTGTTGATGATGGATTTCAATGTGCCCAAATGGCAGGGTAATAATATCTTTTAACTCGGGATAAAACACTGAGCTAAGTTCAACACGTCCATCGTTTTCATCACGAATTAAATTCCCCAAAAAAAGGTTATTCTTATTACCCGCTATTGCTGCAATTTCAACATCAGGAACCGAGGTAAAATCCATTTGTTCTATATAATCGTATTTTAGCGATTTCAACGTTCGGCAAATTTCCCCCACTGGTTTAATGCTTGCAGCCAGATTTGCTAACTTACTTCCCTTATTGGGTGTCGCAATAAGAACACATCTGCCAATTCTGGATATATGATTGGTTTCGGAAACAAATTTTCTAATAACTAATCCACCTGTGCTGTGGCCGACAAGATTTACTTTTTCTTCGCGTTTTAAATTGGATTCAATTAATTCCTCCAATATCGCATCTAATATAAGTGCAGAATGGTCAAATTCTTTAAAAGTTGGTGGCAAGTCCGGTACAATACATTCATAACCCAGTAACTCTAAATTTTGTTTGAGGGGCTTCATATCTCTAGGATTTTTACTAAATCCATGGATTAATATTGCTTTAATTAGCAGATCCTCCCAACCATTGAATTTTTTCTCTAAAAATTATTCAACGTAAGTATATCATTTTGAAGTATAATCACTATAGTTTTTAAAAATTGATCATAATATTACACTCTAATTGAAAATTGTGGTATCATGACAAAAAATTCCATAAACGTACCATAATGGGTATTATAAAGTAAACTGAGGTGCAAAATTTTGAAAAAAATCGTCAGTATTCTTGTCGTGATTCTAATTATTCTTTTTGGTTATTCTCAAAAAGATCTCTTGATGGAACTGGTTAAACAAGACGGTCCCAATGCAGTATTAATCAGTATGCTGATGGTTTCTATTTGTGTGTTTTTTCCAATCGTTCCTTTCACCGTTCTCGGTGCAATGATCGGTGCTCTTTTTGGTGCAACTGAAGGTTTATTAATTTCTTATTCTGGGGCGATGTTCGGGACTTTATTGTTCTTTTTTATTGCCAGATATGCTTTCAAAGAATCGGCCCAAAATACATTGCAAAGATACCCGAAGGTTCTTGAATATCAGGAATTATTGAATCGAAACTCCTTCATAGCGATTCTAGTAGCGAGATTAATCCCCATTTTACCAGCACCCGTTTTCAATGCTGCTTGTGGTTTAAGTAAAGTGGATTGGAAAATATTCTTAATCGCCTCTGCAATAGGGAAAATACCAAATATTTTTATCGTATCCTTTGCTGGAGCAAACGTTATCCACAATAAGTGGTTTTCGATTAGTCTCTATGGCTCATATCTTCTTATTATTTCCATGGCAGCCTACTTTATTGTATCCAAACGGATGCCTAAGGCACTCACAGAAAAAAATACCAAATAACTTATTTAACACCGTCCATGAGAACCCACGATACGAAATCGCATAATCGAAAACGCTAAAAGACCAAGGTCAACGAGACCTCGGTCTTTTTTGTTATATTCTTGCTCATAGAATTCAGGGATTGTACACACCATGTCTGCGCTTTTTACATAGTTTAAAGCAGAGGGACGAACATTGGTTAAAGGAGCGATAGAGCTTGATAACAGTTAGTCTATGCATGATTGTAAAAAATGAGGAAGACAGCATTACGAAATGTTTAGATTCTGTGAAAGACCTTGTTGATGAAATGATAATTGTTGACACTGGATCAACCGATAGAACGAAAGAAATAGTATCTCGTTATACAGATAGGATTATTGACTTTAAATGGATAAATGACTTTGCTGCAGCACGTAATTTTGCGTTTAGCCATGCTAAAATGGACTACATTCTTTGGTTAGATGCGGATGACACCTTATTAGATATTGATCGTAAAAAATTTATTGCTTTAAAAGAAACTCTGGACCCTTCAATAGATTCTGTAACCATGCATTACAATCTGGCATTCGATGAAAACGGTAATGTCATTTCTAGCTTGCGCCGAAATCGTCTTGTGAAAAAACATAAAAATTTTCAATGGTGCGGGCCCGTACATGAGTACTTAGAGGTTTGGGGAAATATTCTTCATAGTGAAATTGCTGTTACCCATAACCGCATCCATCATGAATCAGACAGGAACCTTCGAATCTACGAAAACCGTTTAAAGCTGGGCGAACAATTCTCACCAAGGGATCTTTACTACTTTGCTAATGAACTAGTTGAGCATCAAAAAATCAAAAGAGCAATCGAATTTTATAAAAAATTTTTAGCAACAACTACTGGTTGGGTAGAAGATTA
>JAUZQA010000159.1 GCA_030705665.1 Bacillota bacterium | reverse complement strand
TGAAGGAGGTACCATATATGGAATTAGTCATTGATGAGCTACGTCGAACGCAGAAATATCATCTTCGTCAGTTAGAAGAAAACCTACAGAAAATAAAAAGCTATGAGGAAGCTATTGAAGTATTAAAACAAGGAAATGAAAAGCATAGGGAAACACTAGAACAAGTTGGACAAGCCCTTGAAATACTGGAAAAGGACAGCGACCTGGAAATCGAACTGCCCTTTGAACATAATTCTACGGATAGTATACCACTAATGGAGGAAATAAAACATGAGAACTAGTGAATCTATCGCCAATATTGCTAAAGCCTTATCAGAGTTCCAAAAAGAAGTAAAACAACCTGAGAAGGATGGGAAAAATCCTCACTTCAAATCTAAATATGTAACGATTGATGGAACCGTTAAATCTATACATGAATGTGCGCCAAAATACGGGTTATCTTACACTCAAATGCCAGTAACCACCGATTATGGAGTAGGTGTTGTAACGCTCATATTGCACTCTAGCGGAGAGTTTATTGAAATGGAACCATTCATATTACCAATGGAAAAAAAGACAGCACAGGGTGCAGGTTCAGCCATCACATATGCAAGAAGGTATTCATTATCTGCTGCTTTCGGGATCGTTAGTGATTTAGATGACGATGGGAACGAAGCAACAACAAACAGCAAGGAAATTACAACTGTCGGGGAACCAATACTTTTATCTAAATGGAAACTGCTTGGTGGAACAGAAGAACAGTTTAGCCCTTGGTATGAAGGGCAAAAACAAAAATACAACAATAATCAGATTGATAACTACTTAACGAAAAAACTGGAAGCAAATAAAAAAGGTGCTTAAAGAGAGGGGATAATTCCCCTTTCTTTATGAAGGAGGATGTATATGACTACACTTGAACGCTTACAAAATGAATATCAAGAAGCTGATCTGCATCCACGAAAAACGGAATTAGTGAAAGATGAAGAAGTATTCTTTCTTTTAGACCATGAAAGACCATATTGGCCTTGGTTATATGGGTTTGTCTTTATAGCAGCAATCATTTCCCTATCGGTAGTGGGACCATGAGTGGGCCAGTTCCAATTGAAATGCCTGATTATTTTACAGTCGAATGGTATCGCGGTCAAAAAGTATTAAGAAAGACAGATAAGGAGATTGCAAGATGTCTTCTTATCTCTTTACCTCTATTGGCTAAATGGAAAAAGAAAATTGGATGGGAACCGGATAAGATTTATAAGCTGATGTGCGGCAGAAAACGGTCGTTAGATCCTTTGCAGATTAGGAGAATGAAAGAACAAGGATTATCCAATTATGCGATTGCTAGAGAGCTTGATGTATCAGCGCAGGCAATAAGTTATTGGGTAAATGCTCAATAGAAAGAAAATGTATCGTAAAGGAGTTGATTGTAAATGACAGATAAAGAACGTTTAGAAATGATAAAACACGATTTTGAAGAACGCAGTCAATACGGTGGATTTTTAGATGATAATGACACAAATTGGCTTATTGAACAAGCTGAAAAGGTTGAAGAATTAACAAAAGACAATAGGTCATTAAATATGGAAATTGGTTCATATGCTGTTCGATGGCAAGAATTAGTTGAAAAAATGGATGAATTAACTGAACAAATGAAATTATTAACAAACAATATGTATATTCCAAAATAATGTCGCATTTCGAAACAAAAGAATAAATCGATTGAACCAAATTTCAAATTAGAAGGAAGGTGTTAATTATGGAATGTCCTAATTGTCATTCGACTGATTTTAGAAGTGTTGATAAAGAAGAAAAGCGTAATGAACAAGGTGAGGGATATACGGTTTATATTTATGAATGTGAACATTGCGATCATTGTTGGGAAGGGGTTTGAATTGTATTTCGAACAAATAGCGAAGGAGGAAAATCCCATGTACGGCATTTATAGCAAAGATACTCTAGTCGATACAGCTGAAACCGAAGCAGAAGCAGAACTACTAGTAGAATCATTAAACAGTCCTGATCCATTCGCCTTGCCCTTTGAAAAATGTGTATATGTCTACCGGGAAATGTAAAGTAAAAAGGATGTCCTATCAACATGGGACATCCTTGCTAAGTATCATCGTATATCATACGGCATCACGAGCTTTTTTCTTCTCTACAAGAGCTTCATATTTCAAGCCTTTAAGAATCAATTGGGTTATCGCTTCGGACTGGGTATCAATTTCTTTTTTATGACGATAATTTTTAATCATTTTAAAAATTATGGATGAAGCTGAATAAGTTGTTGAATCGTTTTTACAATCCTTACGAACGTGGGCCACAGTGTGTTCACTCCTTTTTTAAAAATTTACGTAATACAAAAATACAAAATTATTATTTAGAGTTTTTATCTAAGAAAAGCATATCTTGCGGTTCACATTCGAAGTAAGCACATAAACGGGCGAGAACATCAAAGGTAATCTGGATAGAGGATTCATTATACAGCTTAGAAATAGACTTACGGCTAAGTCCAGTAGCATCGGAAACATCTTGAATATTTACTCCTTTTTTAGCCATTAGGACTCTTAGGTTATTTCTTACTACCATTAGGTATCATCTCCTTTCAAAATTGATTATATCTTATTTTTTAAAAAATGCAACCCTAAGGTTACAACAATTTTCAACAAATTGTCACATATGGAAAAAATATCAGTTAAATCAATACCTAAGGGTTGTGCAATATAACCCATGGGTAGTATAATAGAGACAAGGAGGTGAAGTTATGGAAGATTATCCTCAATGCGAATTACATCTGAAAGAGGTAATGGAAGAAAGAAATATTCGTACGATCGAGGAAGTTAAAGATTTAACTGGATTGTCGCGAAAATGTATTTCCAAAGCTTATCACAATAAAAATCAGCGAATGGATCTTGAAACACTCGCTAAATTATGTGGAGCTCTAGACTGTGAAATACAAGATTTGCTTTCATTGCGAAGATGAATACAACCAGATAAATAAAAAATCCCAATGCGGCAAACATCGGGAAAGGTTTCGAACAGTTATTTAATTAATATTCCTTATAGTCATTATACATTAAAAACTGTTTATTGGCTATAAGGAACGTGTATTCGTTTCATAAAGGAAGTGGGCAACATAAGTAATTATACTGCGCTTCGTAGCTTAATTAAGAAAATGAGCGGTCAAGACAATGTTGTCACTATTCCAAAAATGTACATTGAACTTACTGGTGATCTAACAGCTGCACTTGTTTTAAATCAGATTGTATTTTGGTCAGATAAGACAAAAAGAAATGACGGTTTCTTCTATAAAAGCTATAAGGAATGGCAAGAAGAAACTACATTATCAGAAAGACAAGTGCGTTATGCGGTTAAGAAACTAAAAGAAAAAAACATCGTAGAAACCAAATTAAAAAAAGCAAATGGAGCACCTACACTTCATTACAAATTGGAATATGACAAATTGTTAGATTTGATTCTTACACTTTGTCAGAATCCAAACTTACAAGATGTCAGAATGGAAACTGACAATATGTCGGAATCTTTAACAGAGAATACAACAGAGAATACAACAGATGAAAAAGATAATAACGTCACTGTCGTTCCTATTAATAAAATCCCTTACAACGAAATTGTTGATTATCTAAATGTAAAAGCAGGTACACATTATAAAACGACTGGAAATAAAACGAGGGATCTTATTAAAAAAAGATGGAGTGAAGGGTTTACCTTAAATGACTTTAAAACAGTAATTGATATAAAAGTTGCGGATGCCTTTAATCCTAAAGAATATTTTCAATCGAAGTATCTAAGGCCAGAAACATTGTTCGGAACTAAGTTTGAATCTTACTTAAACCAAAAAGAGGTGAATCATTTTGGAAGTGTTAAATCGGGTTCTGAACAATCTCATTCAAGCGAATATGACGGATTGTCAATCTGATGTTCATATTTGCCCTTACTGCGGAACAGAAATTCCTAAAAAAGAATTTGAAATCTTAGGTAAAAAAAGACTTATTCAGCCCATATGTGAATGTGAAGCAGAGAAAAATATGGAACCAATCAGAGAAGCACAGGAACGTATGAAAGAACAGGAATTAAAAAGACTCTTTTCCATTCATGATATAGGTGAGAGATTTAATGATTCTAAGTTTGATAATTTCATTGAACGACAAGGATCGGAAAAATGTTTGAAAATCGCCAAAATATATATAGAAGAATTTGATTCGTGGGAAGGTGAATCGTTGATGTTTTGGGGTGAGCCAGGAAACGGTAAATCCCATTTAGCTGCAGCGGTAGCAAACGAATTAACAGCAAAAGGTAAAAAAGTAGTTTTCATTAGCATGCCGGACCTTCTGGAAAAAATAAAAGCGACTTTCAACAGAAACAGCAATGAAACAGAAGAACAGATAATGAGAGGATTGCAGTTATGTGACTTGCTCATTATTGATGATATTGGGGCAGAGAAAGTAACGGATTGGGTGCAGGAAGTGATTTTCCGAATAGTAGACGGAAGATATAAAAAAATGAAACCGATTATGGCTACTTCCAACTTAGAGCCAAAAGAATTAGCAGAACGAATCGGTAAACGTGCTTATGATCGTTTAATTGAAATAAGCCAGCCGATTAAAAATGAAGCAACAAGCTACCGAAGAGAAAAAGCCAAATCAAGAATGGACCGATTTAAAAATTTATAGGTAGGTGTTGTAATTGGATACGAAAAAAATATCAGATTTAGAAAAAGAAGCAAAACAATTGGAAACACAAGGAAAATATTCTGAGGCAGCCAAGATCCAAATGGAAATCATTAGGATGGTGAATGAACATGTGTCCTAAATGCCATGGAACAGGTAAATATATTACGGAGCCATTTGCCGGAGCTTGGAAGGTTAATCCGTGTGATTGCCATATTTACACTGAAGAAGAATTTACAAAACGCATCCAAAGTTTAAGAGAGAAGTTGGGCTTACATGTTAACAAAGCCAATTAGTAAAAATGAAAAAATAACGACTACCAAAATGGAAAACTATTACCTTCGTAATCAGCGAAACATGATTTACATTGCTTTGGAGGAAGTCGAAGATACCGACTTCTTCTGGAGCAAACGAGAAATAAGGAAATTTGATATCCTTTGGAAACAAAATTCGCCATTGAAGGAAATCGCCAAAGAAATGCACAGATCGGAAATAAGTGTACTGCTTCTAAGCTTTGATCGGATATTAAGAGAACTGATTGATCCTAGAGAAGGGTGGAAAATTTGGTGAACAAATACGAACAGCAAATAACCAAGTTAGTCATCGCCATGCTGGATAACAACTACACCTACGATGAAGTACAGAAAACCTTTAATGACTTAATCGGCACCATATGGATTAACTGGTGTACGGAAAATATTGATTGTGAGGAAACCACCTATGAACAAATTTGAAAAAGTCTATCAGGAGATGAAGGGTATAGAAACGATTGGAATAAATCACACCTTTGCAGATGAAATTAATCATCCTAGTCATTATACAACAGGAAAAATTGAAGTAATCGACTATATCATAGACAAGCTTACAGGAGACCAATTTGAAGGGTACGTAATCGGAAATGTATTTAAATATTGTTCTCGTTATCAGCATAAAGGCGGTTATCAGGACCTGAAAAAAGCGCGGTGGTACTTGGATAAATTGCTTGAGAAGAAGAACATTTGAACCATATTGCGAAGGAGTTAATGTTATGAATGTTAATGAATTAATTGAGAAATTGCAAAAAGTAAGAGATAAAAAGAAAACCGTAAAATTAGCTGTAAACGGTGTAGTGACAGGAAATTTCCACCTTAATGACATTATTGACGGTAGGCTTTATTTATCAAATAAAAATGAAGAAGGGTATAAAGAACCAGAATTAGACTAATTCACATTACGAAACAAATAGCGAATCAATTTGGAGGGAATACACATGACAGAATGTACATGCCTTACCAATGAAAAATATGAGGAGTTGCAGCAAGAATATGACAGAGTAAAAAACAATGAATACAAGCAAAGCTATATTATAGAATCGCAGAAAAAGAGAATCGAGGACATAGGTAGAACACTTAAACTCTATGAAGCTGAAAACAAAGCACTTAGGGAATTGATTCGGTTATGGGTATAAAATTCGAGTTTAATCCTTATCCCAAGAGTAAGCAATTGCACCAAAAAGAAAAGGACAAGCCGAAACCGAAAGAAAAGCGGCCAAAAAAAAAGAAAAACCCTTATCTCTATCGTGGCCGTATCATTCCAAGCCGAAAAGAACGCACACACATTAGTGAAAAGGACTATAACAAGATGGTGGAAACATTCGGAAACTACTGCCAAGAGTGTGGATATACACCAATATTTGCACATCATCTCGTGTTTAGAAGCCATATGGGTACCGGCAACTGGAGAAACTTAGCACCATTATGTAAGAAATGTCATGATCGAGCACATAAGGATAAAGAATTTGCAGATTATTTGAGAAACAAACGAGCAAAGGAATACGGACATCATTTTGGACAGGACAAATTTTCGCTATTCATGGAAGGATTTATTCCTAATACGGATAACAAGTCCTATGAAAAATTCATGAGAGAGGAAGAAGAACAATGCAAAACTGGACAAAAGCTCAATGGTTAGCCTGGCAGAAACAAGTGATCAGAGAAGAGATGAAAGCCGATGATCAGAAGGGTATCTCAACATCTAGCAAGAACAAACGATAATGAATTACTAACTGTTGTCACTATTTTCGAAGAAGGTTGTAAAAAGGAACAGGTAAAGAAAAGTAATGAATATTGTAAAACACATGAGGTATTAGTTTTTAACAAGTATTCAAACGCTTATGAAATTAAAAATGCGTAAAATTCACCAATATAAAGTATAAGTCAAATTATATGAGAACGGAAAGAGAACAGGAGGAAATAAAAATGATGAATGTTGAAAATAGAGTTTTTGAAATCACTAGCTTACTAGCTGCAGAGGTAATGAATGTACGGAATCTGCCTTATGAAATCAGCGAATTGAAATACAAAGCGCTGCATCCAGAGGAAAAGGAGAACAACTAACATGAACAATTGCAGCATTATTGGACGCTTAACAAAACCAGTTGATTTACGTTATACACCATCAGGACATGCAGTAGGTAACTTTACGATTGCGGTGAATCGGACATTTAAAAATCAAAATGGAGATTATGAAGCTGATTTTATTAATTGCCAAGTGTGGAAAAAACAGGCTGAAAACATGGCTAATTTTACAGATAAGGGAAGTTTAGTAGGGATTACAGGAAGAATACAAACTAGAAACTATCAAAATAATGAAGGTAAAAAAATATTTATCACAGAGGTATTAGCGGAAAGTGTTCAGTTTTTAGAGCCAAAAGGCGGTCAAAAACAGGAAAAGCCAAATAAAAATGCAGATCCCTTCCAAGATGCAGCACCAATTGATGACTCAGATGGACTTCCATTTTAAAGGGGTTATGTAAATGAAATGGACAAATGAAACTATAACAATAGGAATTAAAGAATTAATGAAAAAATTAAATATAGATCGGATGCCAACTAATACAGAAATGAGAGAAAACAGCATGTCTGGATTAAGTAGAGCAATCATCTTAACAGGAGGTATGGATTGCTGGATAAATAAATTAAATCTAAAAGCAAAGGAAAAAGAAAGACTTTGGAATGATGAGCGAATAGAACAAGAACTAAAACACTGTATATCTGTTCTCCAATTAGACAGAATGCCAACAGCAAATGAATTACATCAAATAGGAAGAAATGATTTGCATTGTGCCTTGTCAAAACATTCAAAGAAATATAGAGGATGGGCCAGAGAATTAGGATTAGAACTTAAAGAGTCTGAAACAACAAAAGGCAACAAATTTGAATTTTACGTAATGAAGAAGATCCAAGAAATCTCCAACCACTTATCTGTTGAAAAAATGACCACTAAACATCCTTATGATTTGCTAGTTAATGGATGTGTGAAAGTTGATGTAAAAGTTGGAAAGGCTCATTATCATTTTGGACCACGAGCGCACACGTTTGCATTAAATAAGAAATTTGCAACCTGTGACATTTATATTTGTGTGGCCCTTGATGAGGATGATAAGATTGAAAAATTTTTTATCATTCCAGCAGCAAAAGTTCAAATTGTAACACTAAATATTTGTGAAAATAGCAAATATAACAAATATAAAAATGATTGGAATTTCCTTTATAACTTTGTCAATCAATACGAAAGGGCGATTGCCCAATGAGATACGATACAGCAAATAACGACCAATTATGGACCATCATAAAATTTGACGATAGTTGTCCTCTCTCTTTATTGAGAGGGGCGGCCATCGAGATGTTAAATAGAAACCTGTTTGACAAATTGATTATTGATGCCATCCTTCATGTCATCAAAGTAGATGTGATT
>JAUZQA010000158.1 GCA_030705665.1 Bacillota bacterium | reverse complement strand
GTAGTCCATTGCAATATGAAAACTATTCAAGGCCAAAATGACAAGAACCATATAAACGATTGAATAGGCCACCTTACTAATTGTGCTTTTTTCAAAAGAGTTTTGTAAGGATTGCAGAAACATACTAAAAACAGTTAACAAAATTAGGGAACCTAGCAATTTTCCATTTGAAACAAATTCTTGAAAAATAAATTTTAAAAATCCTTTGCCCCATTGGTTAAAGGAAAAATTTTTCCCCTCTTTGATAAAATCATATAGACTTCCTTTTTGACCTTCAGGAAGAAAACCACCATATTTACTAGTAATGTCTCCCCAAAACTTTTTTAACTCCGTCAAGTCTAATGATTTTAGCTGGGTATCAACTAACGCTTGGGGAGAAGGATTCGCCGCTGCACCCTGTTGATCCTCGGCAGCTTGTACTTTGGGAATCAATAGAAAAAAGAAAAGAAGAGTAATAATAGAAATAAACTTTAGCCGCTGCTTCATTAATTGATTCACCCCGTTTTAAATAGAAAAAATGGCAGGATCTAGCTGGGAATTAGTTTTATAACTGTTTCAATCATGACTGTTAAGATCGGAATCGCCATTGCCAGAATAATGATCTTTCCAGCCAGTTCGATCTTGGATGCTATGGCACCCTGTCCAGCGTCTTTTGTAATTTGTGAAGCAAATTCGGCAATGTAAGCAATGCCTATAATTTTTAAAATTGTTTCTACGTAAACCATATTTACCTTGGCATTAACAGCTAACTTTTCAAGCATATTAATAATTTCGTAGATTTTATCTACTAAAAACAGAAAGATGGTGCAACCGACAAATACGACAAGGAGAAACGCAAAATTTTGTTTTTGTTCCTTAAGAATCAAGGCTAGAAATGTTGCTACAAGAGCTAACCCTACTATTTTTATGATTTCAATGGCCGGCTCCCCCTTCCTATTGAAATAAAAAGACAGATTTTATTTTTTGAAAGAGATCATCCACGATTGAGGCAACTTGAAATAGAATGTAGATAAAACCAAATAACGTCACCCATTGGGCGTATTCTTTTTTCCCAACTTGATCAAGGACAGTATGCAAAAACGCAACCACGATTCCAACACCAGCAATTTTAAAGATAATATCCACGTCTAAGCCCATTGCTTTGCCCCCTAAATAAATAAAATAATCAGTAATAATCCCGCAAGGAACCCGATACTTTTTACCATCTTTTCGTATTTCATTTGCTTATCCCGAGCATCCGCTTCTTCGCTTTCCAAGTGTGTGAGGGTAAGCATAATTTGTTTTTGCTGGCTCAAGCGATCATGCCTGCCAAGTGTTTCACCAAATTGTTTCATGATTTCAAACTCTCTCTGTTTCAAAGCTGTTTGTTTCCAAACATCTTTTAAACTAGTTTCCCACGCTTCTCGAACGGTTGTTTCTGTATCTGTTAATTTCCTGGAAAACTCCGCAAAGAAACGTGATAATGGTTTTGATAGCTGTTCAGCCAGCCTCAATGCAGCTTCGTGTAATGGTGTATGCCCATACATAATTTCTGCTTCAAGTGACTGGAGTGCAGATCTTAATAATCTAAGCTGTTTTGGACGTTCGCTTAAATGCTTCGATGCCTCAAATCCAGTCCAAGTGGTTGCAGTAATGATCAAAATAGCCCCGATTAACTTGATCATTTTAAGTCACACTCACTTTTTGGTTCATTTCCTTGCCTTGTCCATCAAAAATGTGGGCAATTGTTCCGGGACCCTGGTTTCTGCTTAGAACAATAAATCGCTGAAAAATATCTTGTTCAAGAATCTCTCTCAGGGTCGGACGTTTTTTAATATCATCAAGGCTTTTTCCATGTACAGTCATCATTAACTTGATACCTGCATTTACTGCTTCAAGGATGGCCTCTGCATCTTCCTTTCTCCCAATTTCATCGACTATTAGCACGTCTGGGCTCATCGAACGAATCATCATCATCATTCCCTCTGCTTTAGGACAGGCATCGAGAACATCGACTCGATTTCCGAAAGTCAAATTAGGTATCCCATTGACACACCCGGCAATTTCTGAACGTTCATCCACTATCCCTACTTTGGCTGGATGAAGGGCTTTTTCGGAATCGCCTGTTGAAATGACTCTAGCTAAATCTCTTAAAAGGGTTGTTTTGCCGGTTTGAGGCGGACCAATAATCATCGTATGCATCCATCCATCTCTAAATACAAATGGTATGAGGCTGCCTGCAATTCCGATTTTTTCCTTGGCGATTCGAATATTAAAGGATGAAATATCCCGAATTGCTTTTACTTTTCCGTCTTCAAGAATGACTTTTCCAGCAAGACCTATTCGATGTCCACCCGAAACCGTAATATATCCTCTTCTTAATTCTTCCTCGATCGCATAAATAGAAAAGTGACTGATTTTATTCATTAAATGGAATGCATCCTCATGTTGAATCACATATGGTAAAAAAACGATTCTTCCATTCATGGAAATTTCAATTTGCCTGTTGATCCGAATTCTTATTTCTTCTATCTCTTCTTGTTGGGAAGGAGGAATCCGACTTAATACGTCTGCAATATTTTTAGGCAGGAACTTTATCACTGTATTCACATAATTACCTCCTTGCTGCTTGTCTCATTAGTTAAAATGTATTCCCAGTTACAAACAATATGACTTTGAATTCGTGGAAACTTAGGTATTTTCATGATGAAAACATCGTATTTTTTATGTAGGAACGCCATAGGAGGATGATCATGTATTATCAGCAGCAGCCAATCAATCAGCCTAATTACCTTCAGCCATATTTAATTGAAGTTTCGGGAAATAGTGAAATGGCAGTAAACCCGGATATGGGGACAATCAACTTGGGTGTGATGACGGAGAATCGAGAATTATTTCAAGCACAGCAGCAAAATTCGCTAAACGTTAACAACGTCATTCAATCGCTTTTGACTAACGGAATTCCAAAGGAAAAAATGAGAACATTTGATTATCGAATTGATTCAGAATACGATTTTGTGGAAGGCAAACAAATCTTTAGAGGATATAAAGTAACAAATCTTCTACAGGTAACAATTGACGACCTATCCTTAGTAGGAAAAATCGTTGATGAAGCCGTCCATCATGGCGCGAACTATATTGCCAATGTTCAATTTTCTCTTAAAAGTCAAGATACTTATTATCAAAAAGTTCTCTCCATGGCAATAAAGGATGCAGTCAATAAGGCAAGCACGATAGCAAAAAATTTAAAAGTTCATCTACAGCCAACTCCAGTCTTAGTGATTGAGGATGCCAGAATAGATCAACCTATTCCGAGCCTTGGGGGGACGTATGTAAAAGGAATCAGTACTACAAGCTTTGAACCAGGACAGTTGATGATTAAAGCTAAAATCCTCGCACACTTTCGCTACTATGCCTAAAAGAAAAAGGATTAAACCCGTATAGGTTTAATCCTTTTGATTAATTATTTATCATATTTTTTTACAAAATCATAGATCTGGCCTTCAGACAGCGGACCGTTATAATGTTCGCGAATGACGCCATCACGGTCAATAATGAAAGTTTCTGGCTGGCCAGTAACATTATAAATTTTCCCAACGGTTGCATTATAATCAAACAAGAACGTTGCTGTACTTTTATTTTTTTTCAAAAATTCTTTTACATCGTCCTTTGTTTCTCCGCGGTCAATCATAATGAGTGGATATTTTTTGCCATAATCTTTGGCATATTGCGCTAACTCGGGCGCTTCTTCCTTACATGGCTCACACCATGTTGCAAAATAATTGATTACAATGGTTCTACCTTTATAATCGGATAACTTTGTTGTGGAACCATCTAAATTAGGTAGAGAGAAATTATAGGCTTTGTCCCCTGTATCCGTCTTTTTACTTTGATGGATCATGCCATAGGCAAAATAACCAAACATGCCGATTAAAAGAACTAACACAAGTGGTCTAATAAATTTCTTCGTCTTACTATTACCATTTTGTAATTGCTGAGAGTCATCTATTAATTGTTCAGATTCTTTTGGATTCAAATTATTCATTCCGCATCCCCCTAACACCAACGGGTAAACTTGTTATTTGTCAAGCTGCTTAAGGAATTCGATTTCCTTTTTAAGATCTTTATGACGCTTACCTAAGATGATTAAGTATCCAAAAATGATTAACCAAATTGCTGAATATGCTGCCCATACGAATGTCATAATAATCTCCTCCTACTTTTCTAAATCTTCGCGTAGTTTTTCTTTATATTGATTTACTTTAATTCTCATATTTTCAAAAGCTACTCCCCTGTTTAGAAGGTAAGCATAAAGGCATATCAAGCCAAAAATAGAAAACATTAAAGCTACCATCATATTTCCTTCAATTCCTCCACCCTGCTGGGAAACACCGTTTCCGAAAACAATCGGGTGAAGCTTTGTCTGCCACCAGCGAATCGCAAAGAATACGATTGGTACATCGGCAAATCCTAGGATTCCAAAGACAGATGCGAGTCTTGCTTTTTTATCCCAAACCCCATCCATTTGACGAATCATGACGTAAGCAACATAGATAAACCAAAGGATCAGCGTGGTGGTTAAGCGCGGTTCCCAAACCCACCATGTATTCCATGCTGACTTTGCCCAGATTGGACCAGTAACTAAAACCAATGTCGTAAAGACTAAGCCTATTTCTGCAGAAACATATGCATACGTATCAAAAATTCTTTTTCTTTTAATCAGATATAAAATACTAAAAATAAAAGTTACAAAGAATGCTGTAAATGCGGTAGCTGCAGAACCGACATGAAAGTAAAAGATTTTTTGGACTATACCCATTGTTTTTTCAATATCTGCATACATAAAAATCAGATAAATGGCAGTTAGAATTAAAACTACTGCACCGCCAAACAAAATTTTCGGCAAAATTGGACTTTTTGTCTCAAGTTTTGACTCGGGGAGGGTTATATGCTCCCTTTCGAGATTCACACTCATCTCCTACACCTCCAACACATATTCTATAAGTAAGAAACAGAGAACAAAAAAGATAACATCATAGGCTGAAACTAACTGGATCCACGCCAATGCACTTTTGACCTTATCCATATTTGTTAACGTTATTCTGGTTGCTTGTACAACACCAATTAAAATTGGACTAGTTATTGGAAAAAGCAGCAAGGGCAAGAGCATTTCACTGCTCTTTGAATTTGCAGCCAAGGCCGCCAAAAATGTCCCGATACTAATAAAACCAAAGCTTCCAATAAATAATACTAAAATGAATAATGGCACACTTCCTAGGATTTTAAAGTTAAATAGTAAGAAAAGAAACGGTACAGAAATACATTCAACCACCAGAATCATCGCAAAGTTTGCAAACAGTTTCCCTAAAAAGATACTGGTAGCATCCATTGGAGCAATCATTAAGCCCTGCATGGTATCATTTCTTTGTTCCGAAATAAAGGAACGGTTTAACCCCAAAATCCCTGAAAATACAATGATTACCCAAACAACTCCTGGTATAACTTCTTTTGTGGTATTATTGGCCGGATCAAACGCAAAACTGAAAACCAAGATGACAAGTCCTGCAAAAATAATCATGGTAGCAAGGACTTGTTTTGTTTTTAACTCTGAATATAGATCTTTTTTCGCAAGTATGAGGGCATTTCTTAGTAATGTCATGATACTCCCTCCACTTGAAGCTGATATTTATCATTCACGTATTCTAAATTTCTTTCCTTCAGTTTAAAGTCATCCACAATTTTACCGTTTTTCATGATCAAAATTCGATCACATATTTCAGCCGCCTGTTTAAAATCATGGGTAACCATTAATGTTGTTGTCCCTTTTTCTTTCATGGAAACTATTACATTATTTAGAATCGCGATTGCCCCTTGATCGAGTCCTGTGTGTGGTTCATCCAGGTACAGGATTTTCGGATCATGGACAATTGCTCTGGCAATGGCTATTCTTTGAATCATTCCACGTGAGAAGTTTTTTACCGGCTCATTTAGGAAAAAGGACAGCCCCACTTCTTTTACTAGCTCAATTGCTCTTTCTTCTGGATGATTAACTCCATATAATTTACCAAAGAAAATAAGATTTTCTAAAGGTGAATACTGATCGTACAGCAAGCTGGAATGGGGTAAATAGCCGAAAAGCTTTTTAATTTCAAGCTGATTCTTTTTTAAATTTAAACCATTAATCTCTACTTGGCCGGTTGTTGGTTTGATCAGAGTTGATAACACCTTAAGCAGGGTGCTTTTACCTGCACCATTTGGGCCGAGAATTGCGACTGTTTCGCCTTGTTCAATGGCGAGGTCAATCCCGCGTAAGATTAATTTATTATCTGCTTGTTTTGTAAGACCCTTTATGTCAATCATTGCAGTCCCTCCCATCCCAACGACTACTCTACAAATTGCCGTAAACTCATTTTTACCTGTACTAAATGTTCTTTATAAGCTGCAAGCTTTCTATTAAAATCTTCTTCAGATAATTTGCCATCTCCATGTGTTTCTTCAAGTTCAATAATTTTTTCGAGAATGGCTTTTTGCTTGGACATTAATAGTTTAAAAGCTTGTTCCTCCTTGTCAGCCCCAATCCTGGCTTCCTCTTTTTTTGTCTTCTTTCTAAAATAGATAAACGAAAATATACCAGCCAGAATGATCGCAATAAGAACGATTAAAAAGATATGTGGATTAAAGTTATGCAAAGCTGACTCTTCCCACATTCGGATATGCCCTGGATTATGAAAAGCTGGTGCACTCTTTGTAACTGAGCTTGTACTATCACTTGTGCTTTTCGTGCTCGCCTGAGCGGACGCGCCTGCAGGTTGTTTATTTTTGTCATAGGTCATTGAAAAACTTTGACCTGCTTTTATTCCTGAAATATCATATCCTTGATAATTTTGACCATCAAATTGAAAGCTGCCTTGGTCTGCCGCATCCACACCTTTGAAGGCAACACTACCCATCCCTTGGGGAACCAATACTTGCATCTGCCCTACAGGGTAATCAAATTTTAAGTCAACGCTTTTTCCCTTCGGCATTTGGTAACTATACGGCAGGACTTCTGTTCCATTCGCTTTGATTGCCTCAGTAGTTATAAACCCAAAGTCCGTTTGTTTTGTTGCGATTGAACTATCTAAAAATTTATAACCAGTTGCGCCGCTTGGCAGTGTTACTTTTAAGACAGCTTCACTGGTGCCATCACCTTTATAATCCTTAGATGATGGATTCGTATAGTTTGCCATAATCATCATGTTGGTTGAACCATCATCGGCAGGACTTACAACAAGATAATACGTATCGATTGAGATTTCCGTGCTCGAAGCTGCCAGGCTTGTTGTTGGGAGCAACAGCATAAACCCAAGGAAGAAAATCGTGATTATTTTTTTTATCACTTTTTATCCCCCTTTTTTGCGCTATGGCTTTGCATGGCCGCTTCAATTTCCCGTTCAACCTCAGCCATGATGTCTTTATCAATTGGTCTTTTTGTCAGCTCTTCCTCTTCTTCCTTCATAAGGACAGCAATTTGTTCTTCGTATTGCCTTTTTAGATTCTTATAATCAACTTGTGAAATTTTATCCATTTTATATTCGAATTCAATTTCATTAAGAGTCGATAACAAGGTTTCTTTTGTTTGGACAAGATCCTCTACATTTGTAGTTAGCTTGAGATAACTATCCCATTTAAACAATGGGGAGATCGCAAGGAAGAGGCAACCGAGAATCAGGACTGCTGTAAAAATCACTGAAATGATTGAAATATCATGCATTATGTTCACATCCTAAAGATACTTTTTACGTTCCTCGTCGATTATGGAAGAAAGGATCTCTCTTTCTACATCTTCTTCTTCGTTATCATTTTCAATGATAGGTTCATCTGTTGCTTTTCTCTTTACCCATTTTTTAATAACAAAGAATATAGCTACTGCCGCTGCAGCAAGTACTACAAAAGGAAGTACCCATGCTGTTAAGCTAAATCCGCTTTTTTCAGGAGCAGTTAAAATCGACTCGCCATAAATATTGACATAATACTGGCGAATTTTATCTTTGTCCCAGCCTTTATTCATCATTTTTACAAGGTCTTGTTTAAAATTCTTTGTTAGACTGCATGTATTAGGATCACATTCATAATGATCCTGGCCACAACCGCAGGTGCAGGCAAATTGTGATGCCACTGCTTTAAATTCAGCTGATTTATAGTCGATTGTCTTTGCTTCAACCTGTAAAAAAGATCCTTGAAAAATAAAGAGTAGAACAAGGAGACCCATAAAAACTTTTGTCTTCACATCAGGCCACCTCTTTACGTACCCCAGTGTAACGAGGAGTAATATTTTGGTATTTTCCATTCCAAATCGCAAACAATGCACCGATCACAATCATAAAGGAACCGATCCAAATCCAATCCATCATCGGATTAACTTTCACAAGGAATGTCGCATTGCCGTTTTTATCC
>JAUZQA010000157.1 GCA_030705665.1 Bacillota bacterium | reverse complement strand
CCTTAATAGCTATTTTTTCTTCTGCTCGGTCGTCAATAAATTCTATTGGCTACCTTGCCAGCTGTTTTTTCATCTGCTCAGTCGTCAATAAATTAAAATTGGCCGCATCGGATGCTGTCCCCTTCCTTCTCGGGCATCGATGAGCCCCCTTGATTACCCTTGTGCCTTATTCTTGCAAAGTAAAAAAAGAAGCCGTCACAGTTGAACGGCTTCTTAGGCGTTTAATTTTAAGTAGTTTAATACATGCTGTACCGCTACCTCGCCTTGGTCGATGCAATCGGGTACGCCGATCCCTTCATAGGAAGAACCCGCTAAGAATACTCCAGGCAATTCTTCGGCTACATGTTTCCGAATAGTGGCGATTCGCTCTTTATGGCCGACCGTGTACTGCGGCATGGCTTTGGTCCAACGGGAAACAACGGCAAAATCCGGATCCATGGAAATGTCCATCGTTTTACTTAAATCATCAAGGACGATCTTTATAATTTGATCATCTGAAAGATCCACGACCGTCTCATCCCCAGCACGTCCCACATAACAACGAAGCAATACTTTGCCTTCTGGTGCAGAGTGCTCCCATTTCTTATGTGTCCAGGTGCAGGCTGTAATCGTATAATCGCTGTTTCTGGAGACAACGAATCCTGTTCCATTAATGTCCTTTTTAATCGCTTCTTTTGGAAAAGCCAGCGCGACTGTGGCAACAGAAGTAGCAGGTACATTTTTAAATGGATCAAAAAATGGATATTGTTTAAAAATCAACTGTGTGATTTTATGAGGAGTTGCAGTTATCACACTATCGGCCATAAGGCTTTCCCCATTATTTAAAAACACTTCATATTGATCGTTTAGTTTATAAATCTTGCTGACACGATGGCCGCGGATAACGGAGCCAGGCTCTAATTTAGCTTCAATCGCTTCCGCAAAAGATTGAAGGCCGCTTTTAAAGGTTAAGAAAGCACCTTTTGATGAACCAGTAGGTTCTTGCTTTTTCGGCTGCGAAGGGCCTTGTTTCTTCATTCCTAGAATGAGGCTGCGGTATTTTTGTTCAACTTGATAAAATTGCGGATATGTTGCCAATAAGCTTAACTGATCAAGGTCACCTGCGTAAATACCGGACAATAACGGCTCAATTAAATTCTCAACCACTTCATTGCCCAATCTTCTTCGGAAAAATTCCCCCAACGATTGGTCCTTTCCGCTTTCAGACCTTGGCAAGAAAAGATCCGCTGCGGCTCTTATTTTACCAGGAATGGAGAATAAGCCCGTTGTGACAAACGGTCCAACCTCTGTAGGGATCCCCATAATAGATCCGCCCGGCATTGAATACAATTTGTTATTTACAAGAACATAAGACTTTCCTGTTGAATTATGTACGAGCTGATCTTCCATACCTACTTCTTTGGCAAGCCTAACGATACTCGTTTTCCTTGCCAAAAATGAATCAGGTCCCCGCTCAATCGTAAATCCATCCCTTACCACAGTTTGCATTTTCCCGCCTAATCGATGTGAAGCTTCAATTAATTTCACATCAATAGGAAGATTTTTTTCTCGGGCAATTTTTTGAAGATAAAATGCTGAAGTTAATCCAGTAATTCCACCCCCAACAATCGCGACTATGTATTTGCCTTCCTTCACGGAAGTCACCTCTTTCACATTTCTTGCTGTTTATTCTAACGATCTGCTACAGTCTTCAAAATGACAGTAGACAACGCATCAATAAAATTTTCTTTCGCATTCGGCATTTCAGGACGATAGTAGTTCGCTCCCACTTCATCTGTCACGCGTTTGCATTCAATATCATTATCATAGAGTACCTCAAGATGTTCACACACAAAGCCTACGGGCACATATACGTATGCTTTATAATGATGTTCTTTAGCTAAGTCTCTTGTTAAATCTTGAACATCTGGCCCAAGCCATGGCTCTGGTGTTTTTCCCGCACTTTGCCAGCCAACCGTGTAGGTTTTGATTCCCGCCTGTTCAGCTATAAAATCTGCCGTTTCTTGAAGTTGCTGTGGGTAAGGATCCCCAGATTGCAGAATCTTCTCAGGTAAACTATGAGCTGAAAAAATGACCATGGAATCTCTCTTTTCATCCTCTGGCATTTGTTCATAAATTTGCTTAACTTTTTCTGCCCAATAGTCAATAAATTTAGGCTCATCATACCAGCTTTCAACAGTGGTAAATCTAGGACCGCCTAACTTCTCTGCTTCTTCTTTGACCCTGTCATTATAGGATTTAACGCTGAAGCTGGAAAAATGAGGAGCAAGCACAATACTAACAGCCTCTTCAATACCATCTTCATGCATTTGCTTTACTGTATCTTCGATAAACGGTTCAATATGTTTCAATCCCAGATACATTTTAAATTCTATCTCATTTTGGAGCTCATTCAGCTGTTTCTCCAGTTTTTCCGCTTGTTCACTGGTGATTCTCGAAAGTGGAGAAATACCGCCAATTGCCTCATAACGATTCCTCAATTCCTCAATCAATTCAGGAGAGGGCCTGCGTCCACGTCGAATATGCGTATAATAACGTTCAAGATCTTCTAATTTATATGGGGTTCCATATGCCATTACAAGCAAACCCATTTTCTTTTTTGCCACTTTATTAGCACCTCGTTTCAAGTCCTAGTGGTTCCACAAAAAAATTGACTATGAAAAGCCATTTAATAAGTGGCACCTATAGAAAAGAGGGGAGCATGACAATAATCCCCTCTTGCAGACATTGCTCCCTATATTGTGCCAAAAAAATGGACAGTTTACCAATTTTAAAAATGTTGATATGAAAGTAATCCCACATGTTCCTATTTTCTAGCGGAATAGTCGTGAATAAAAGCAGTTAATTTCTTCAGTACATCCGGGTTAACTTGTGGGAATACACCATGCCCCAGGTTAAAAATGTACCCATCTTGGGCCATGCCTTGATCTAAGATGGCTTTTGTCTTCTCTTCAATCACTTCCCATGGCGCTAAAAGAATAGCTGGGTCTAAATTACCCTGCAAGGTTTTTTGAATTCCTAATTCTCTTGCCTCCCGAATCGGCATGCGCCAATCCAAACCAACGACATCAAGTGGAAGATCATTCCATTCTAACGCTAAATGACTTGCACCTACACCAAACATGATCAGCGGGGCATTTTCTTCACGAAGTCTTGAAAAAATCTTGTCCATAATTGGTTTGATAAAAAAGCGATAGTCTTCCACATTTAAGGCGCCAACCCATGAATCAAAAATTTGAATGGCTTTTGCCCCTGCATGGACTTGAGCTTTTACATATGTGACAATCATATCAGCAAGTTTATCCATTAAAGCAAACCAAGCTACTGGTTCTGTATACATAAACGCTTTCGTTTTATTGTAATTCCGGGAGGGACCACCCTCAATCATATAACTCGCCAAGGTAAACGGAGCACCTGAAAAACCGATTAACGGAACAGATAATTGTTCTTCTACTAAAAGTTTAATGGTATCGAGTACATATGGAACATCTTGTTCAGGGTTTATTTCCCCTAATTTTTCTACGTCCGCTAAGGATTTAATTGGATTGGAGATGACAGGCCCTACTCCGCCTTTAATCTCAACATCTACTCCTATGGCAGGAAGCGGTGTCATAATATCTTTATATAGAATAGCAGCATCAACATTATAATTTTCAACGGGAAGCCTTGTCACATAAGCACATAGCTCTGGTTGATGTGTAATTTCAAACAGCGAATATTTTTCTTTGATTTCTCTATATTCCGGTTGAGAGCGCCCTGCCTGTCTCATATACCAAACAGGTACATAATCGGTCTTTTCTCCTCTTGCTGCTTTTAAAAACGTATCATTAATCGGTTTTGCCATTAAAAATATCCACCTTTCAAGACTTATCTGCTTAACATTGTAATATATCTGATAATAAAGTAAAACTTGATACAAGCAGAACCTTTACTTTTGTTAATAAATTAAAGATTAACCATTTGCAGTTGTATTCACTATATCGATTATTCAAATCATTGGGTAGATTCCATTCTTAACTGTCAAAAAAAAGTCGTTTTTAAGTTTACAAATTTGTTTAAATTAAAAGATAAGATTGTTACCTTTAGATAAGAGAGGTGTTATTAATGAATGTTTATATTACAGTTGGAACATTGGGGTATTTAAAAACAATAAAAGAATACAACTCCCAAGAAAAAATTGCGATCATGGAAAATGATGATACTGCGTTGCTGTTGCACGAAACAGAAGGTGAAACAGTCTTCAAAGAACCTCGGAAATACGATGTGCTTGATACTAAAGGAAGTATCGGAAATGAGGGGTTTGTTGTTTTTAATAATATCCCTGTTACTGACGAAGGTCGTCCAATTTTTGAATATCGGTTTAAAAACAGGTCAAATCAAATTGAAAATGAACCAGGATTCCTTGCCATTAGGGTTCTGAGGCCGCTCTCTTCCAATACTTACATTGTTTTAACGGTTTGGGAAAGCGAAACGGATTTTTCCAATTGGAAAAACTCCTCCTCATTTAAAGGGGCTCATAAAAAACAAGCGGAGGAAGTCGGGGCTCAACCACAGCCTCAAATATTCTCCAGTCCTTCTTATACGACAAAATATACATTAACAGATATAAACCAAAAAGGCTGAGAAATCTCAGCCTTTTTGGTTTTAATTACATGCGGTTGCGAATACCTTCTGCCATTTCCTGCAGCTGGTTTGATGTGTAATCACTTTGATTATTTTTCCAAACAGCACCAAAACCATCGCCTTTTCCATAGCGTGGGATCAAATGCATATGGAAATGGAAAACCGTTTGGCCTGCTTGCTCTCCATTATTGTTAACAAGATTTAATCCCACGGGTTCATACTCTGTTTTTAAAGCATTGGCAATCTTAGGGACCACTTCAAATATATTTTTTGCCATTTCAGGTGTTAATTCAAATAAGTTTTCTCTATGTATCTTCGGAATAATAAGAGTATGACCTTTGGTTACTTGGCTAATGTCCAGGAAAGCAAGAACATGTTCGTTTTCAAAAACTTTGGCGGACGGAATCTCGCCATTAATAATTTTGCAGAAAATACAATCGCTCATTTTGCACAACCTTTCCAAATTATGTTTTTTATTGATTTTATCATAACAAAAAAAAGAAAGACAGGATCCGTAGAATCCTGCCTTCTTGAAGGGAAACCTTTTGCTTCTCGTTTATCGTTCAATTAGGTCTCTTTCTTTGATAAACACCTCATTTATCAATGTAGTGTTTCTTATAAAGAGCGATTACTGTTCAAGCTTACCATCCCCTAATCTTCTTCATATGTTTTCACAACGTATAAAGTGTTAAGTTGTTGATGGTCTTTGATAAACACCTCATTTAGAAGTTGTTTATTTCAAAAAGCTAAGTGAACATCAAATGGTTAAATTTCAACACTAAGTGCAAAACAACCATCCCCTTATTTGGAACGTTCTTGAAGCTAATGAATTGAAGGAAACTGGTCTGCGACCAACACCTCATTTCAATTTTTGCGATGAAGTTATCATCACTTTTTTTGTTCCCCTTCGAATATTATGATGTCCGTTTGGGAGAAGAATATACAAAAGAAATTCGATTTATTTCAATTTCTTTTTTACCTGATAATGATTTGTTAAAATGAAAGCATAAAGAATTAGGAAGGACGTTGCGAATGTCTTTATTATCAATTGAAAATTTAACGGGTGGATATACAAGAAACCCCGTTTTAAAGGATATCTCCTTTGAAATTAACCATAAGGAGATGGTCGGCCTCATTGGCTTGAACGGCGCTGGAAAAAGTACGACCATTAAACATATCATCGGCCTGATGGAACCCCATCATGGTGAAATTAAAATCAACGGACTCTCCTTTAACAAGGAAAAAGAAGCCTACCGAAAAATGATTACGTATATACCGGAAACACCCGTTTTATACGATGAACTCACTTTGGAGGAACATTTAAAATTAACTGCAATGGCCTATGGTTTAGATGAAGCCTCTTATCGTGAAAGAATTTCACCATTACTTAAAGAATTTCGAATGGAAAAACGTCTGAGCTGGTTTCCTGCTCATTTTTCAAAAGGCATGAAACAAAAAGTAATGATTATGTGTGCCTTCTTGGTACAGCCATCGCTTTACATAGTGGATGAACCGTTTGTTGGGCTAGACCCTCTGGGCATTCAATCCCTCTTGGACTTGATGAAGAAAATGAAAGAAGCTGGAGCCGGCATTTTAATTTCAACTCACATACTGGCCACGGCAGAAAAATATTGCGATCGCTTTGTCATTCTCCATGAAGGGAAAATCCGTGCAAAAGGCACCCTTCATGAGTTAAGGGAGCAGTTTTCAATGCCTGCAGCCTCATTAGATGATTTATATATCCAGCTGACGAAGGAAGAAAATTATGTTTGATGATCATAAACTATGGAGAGACCGTTTTAGCCAGCGAACAAAAGATTTGGGAAAATACCTCCGATATATTTTTAATGGCCATTTAATGATTGTTTTAATCTTTTTACTTGGTGCGGCTGCCTACTATTATCAAAACTGGGTAAAAGGGCTGCCAGAGCATTTTCCAGCAGAAATCATTATGGCGGTTTTTATTGGTCTTTTTCTAACCTACAGCCCCGTTTATAACTTTTTACTGGAAGCGGATCAGGTATTTTTGCTGCCACTTGAAGACAAAATGAAACGGTATTTTTACCGTTCTGGAATCGTTAGTCTTATCTATCAAGGGTATATATTATTACTGGTTCTTGCGATATTTATGCCAATGTATGCCAGAATAAGCACCAGTGGATTCCGGCCTTTTTTCACTTTTTTAATCATGCTGCTGATCATCAAGGCCTGGAATTTGGCTAGCAGCTGGCGAATACAATATTTTATCCATCCTGCTGTTTACAGATGGGATGCCATCGTTCGCTACTTTATTAACACAACATTTGCCTTTTTGTTATTTAAGCAAGCAAGCCCGCTCATTTTACTTTTGATTGCTGTTGTTATGGCTTTATATTATCGATTCTTTTATAAATCAACAAAAAACAGCAGTTTAAAATGGGATTTACTAATAAGCCAAGAAGAAAAACGGATGAATTCCTTTTATCGGCTGGCTAATCTTTTTACAGATGTCCCAATGCTTAAAGATACGGTAAAACGAAGAAAATGGCTGGATTTCCTATTAAAACCAATTGTTTTTTCTCAGGAGAAAACCTTCCAATACTTATTCGTCAGGACCTTTCTTCGCTCAGGTGACTATCTTGGCCTATTTTTCAGATTAACGATTATTGGAGGATTGGCAATTTATTTTCTTTCCTTTGGCCTTGGACAAATATTGATAGCCGTACTATTTTTATACTTAACTGGATTCCAGCTATTGCCGCTTTGGAACCATCATCAGAATAAAATATGGGTCGATTTGTATCCAGTAAAGAAAAAATATAAAAAATCTGCCTTTTATTCCTTATTAATGGTCATTTTAATTGTTCAAACCGTTCTTTTTGCGATCATTCTCTTGGTCAAAGGCCAATGGTCGAGTGCTTTGTTCGAATTGCTTGCAGGAAGTGCATTCAGCTACATTTTTGTCTTTATTTACAATAAAAACAGATTTAAAACTGAATAAAATGTCGTTTTTCAACTCTTGTCTTGAGACCCAAATTATTCCGTAAAGGTTGGGGGATTATGAACGATTATGAGTTAAAAGTTTATGAGGAAATTCTCTTTTGGAAGCAAAAGGCCGTGAAACGGTCGGGGATCATGGCTAGAATGTCTAAAAAGGCCCAAGGGAAGATCACTGATCTAATCCCGAATAAAGTACACCAAGCTGTCACCGAAAGCATAAAGCAGATGGTCAAAGTTACTTTAGCTGGATCACAAATCACTACCCCCAGGAACCAGGCACAAGGGCTATCTCTTGCTGAAAAAGATGATTTAGCCAGAAAAAAAATAGCCATTTATCAAAAAACGGCCTTGGTGGAGGGCGCCGGAACCGGTGCAGGTGGGATTTTCCTTGGTCTGGCTGATTTCCCTCTATTATTAACAATAAAAATGAAGTTTCTTTATGAAATGGCCTCTATTTACGGCTTTGATACAAAGGAATATACAGAGAGATTATTTATCCTTCATGTATTTCAGCTGGCCTTTTCCGGCAATCAAACCCGAAAAGAGACATTATCCATTATTGATGATTGGGAAAACCAGAAGAGCCTCCTTGCTGATATGGACTGGCGCAAGTTTCAACAAGAATACAGGGATTATATCGATGTTGCCAAATTACTCCAACTCGTTCCAGGAATCGGTGCATTTGTTGGTGCCTATGCCAACCATAATCTTCTCAATCAACTTGGAGAAACAGCGATGAATTCCTATCGATTAAGGATTTTAAAGACCCCTCCTTCCAGTGTGGGGCAGTAAATTAACTGAATATTTTTAGCTTTATCATTTTAATATAGTATGCTATAATACTATCAAGTT
>JAUZQA010000156.1 GCA_030705665.1 Bacillota bacterium | reverse complement strand
TATGAACCAATTAATCTTGACTCTATTATGCTCAAAAAGAGTAAATTTTATTCAAGAGTTATTCAACAATCTAGGAAAAACTATTTTCACTATATTCTCATAACCCTTGGGAGACATAATAAAGACGCTTTCCTTGTTCCGAAGCGCCCGATTACGGAATATTGGAAAATACGAAAGAACTGCAAAATTATCCTCAGTAATTTCACTACAGCTCTCGTTAATGTAAATAAATTTTTTCACAATCTATTCAAACACTCCAATTCTTATCCTCAGGTACTCCTAAGAAAGGGGAATTTTTTCGAGCCTTTAAATTGTAAATATGAAACACTAAGTCAAAAGAACAAATTCTCCGAGTTAACCTAATTACAAAATACCCAAACTTATTTTTTTCAAATCATCGCTTTCGATAACAGCGTTAAAATAACCATGTTTTGTTACTTGTATCATGGCTTTTCCTAATTGTTCCGTGGTAATGACCATACTTGATTTCTTAAGTAAAGGGTAAAAAGGTCTCATTAAATCATAAAAAAGTTGGTACCATTTTGTTTTTGATTTCACACCATGCATGGGAATAATAGCTCCTGGGCGAAACATATAAGCCGCCTTAAAAGGTAGACGAAGTAAATCATTCTCTGTCTTTCCCTTAACTCTTGCCCACATAAAACGCCCTTTTTCTGTACTATCGGTTCCACTGCCAGAAACATAAATGAATGTCATTTTAGGATTCAATCTCGCTAATGATTCTGCAATGGATAAAGTAATATTATAAGTAATTTTCTTATAATCCTGTTCCTTCATCCCCTGAGAAGATACACCAAGGCAGAAAAAGCAAGCATCAAATCCTTTTATTTCATGTTCTATTGAGGATAAATCAGCTACATTTCTAAGTTCGATTTCTTTTAGTTTGCTATGTTGGTGATTAGTACACTTTCGACCAATCGTTAATATTTCTCGAACCTCGTTATCCAATAAACATTCCCGTAACACACCTTGTCCGACCATACCAGTAGCCCCAAATAGAATAACTCTCATATTTATTCCCCCCCACAATCTAACTCAGATGATCGGTCATCCTCGTTTTTGTTCACAAAAGAAGTGTTAGACCTTTATTGCTTTCCAGCATGATTCAATGGTTTGTTGTATCTCAACTTCACCTAAAGGGTATTTATTATTTAGAAATCCCTTAATTACGGATAAAATCAAACCGGTTACAATCTGACAACACATCATTAAATTTAATTCTCTAATTATCCCTTGCTTTTGACCTTCAATGATAATAGTAAAAAATTCATTCATGGTTGCATCAGGCATATTACGTACTTCTTCAGAGATATAGGGTGAATGGGAATAGTTTTCAAGAAACTGTATTTCTTTTGGATAATTGATAGCAAAATCAGCCATTTTCTTTAAGAAAAATTTGAACTTTTCATATAAGGTTTCATTAACGTCATAATTTTCAATGACGAAATTGGACATGTGTGTGCCAATTTCTTTGTATAATTCATTGACAAGTTCTTCTTTATTTTTAAAATAATTATACACAGTTCCAGAACCTACCTTTGCATGTTTAAAAATCTTTGCAAAGGTAACCGATTGTAAACCTTCGGCTGTAATCAAATCAAGAGTAGCCATTAAAATATCTTCACGCTTCCCCATTAGAAATTCCTCCACACTAATTGGAATTTTTATTCTAAATAATAATATTTCTTTTCAGCTTATAAATCAATATATAAATATAAATATTCCAATAAAACATATTAATATAAGCAATAAAAGTATTTTTTGAGTAATTAAAATAAAAAAGCAATATATTTTGGAATAAACATTCTAATTTTTATTGACACAGATTTCTTAAGGCTTATAATTGTTTTAGAATTTTTGTTCCAAATTATTTAAAACCAGGAGGAATCAAGATGAGAAAGAAAATCGTCCTAATAACAGGAGCCTCTTCAGGAATAGGTGAAGCTACTGCAATTCGTCTTAATAAAGCTGGCTATATTGTATATGCAAGTGCAAGAAGAATTGATAAAATGAAGCATTTAGAGGAACAAGGAATTCATATTTTGAAAATGGATGTAACTGATGATGCTTCCATGGTACAAGCGATAGATACAATTACAAATGAACAAGGGATTATTGATATACTTGTGAACAATGCAGGATATGGTTCCTATGGAGCTTTGGAAGATGTTCCAATGTCAGAAGCGAAATACCAATTCGAAGTAAATCTTTTTGGAATGGCGAGACTTACACAATTAGTATTACCTTATATGAGGAAAAATCATTTTGGAAAAATAGTAAACATATCTTCTATTGGAGGGAAATTATATGAGCCACTAGGATCTTGGTACCATTCTTCCAAATATGCTCTAGAAGGATTAAGTGATTGCTTACGATTAGAAGTAAAAGACTATGGCATCGATGTTATTGTTATTGAACCAGGTGGTATTAAAACAGAATGGGCGGGGATTGCAGGTGACAAACTTTTAAAAACATCTGGAAATGGTGCCTACGGAGAACTCGCTAAAAAATACGGAAATTTCTTTAAAAATGGAAATGGTGGTTCAGAACCAGACCTCATTGCAAAAATCATCGAAAAATCGATTTCAGTTAAGAGACCTAAAGCAAGATATGCAGCTGGCTTTTTAGCGAAACCACTCTTATTAATAAGAAAAATCTTATCAGATAGATTATATGATAGGTTCTTTATGTTCGTTATGAATACCATTGCAAAGAATGCATAAAGTAAATAAAACTTTAGAAATTGAAATGCATTTCTACGATAAATTGAATTCATTTATCCTGCCCGTAGCAAGCGCCCCCTTCTGATACAAGGGGGTGTTTTCGTTAAGTAATAATGGAGTTACCTGTTTTGAAATTTCTACATTACATTGTTGGAAGAGTAATTTCATAAATTGGAAAACTCCACCTTACCATATATTTATTTAAAATATAACATGTATCAAGTCTTTCTTGTTAAAGTAACCTGTATCTATAGTTTAAGTGAAAACTCTCACAATTTCTTTAATTATAACGATTTTATTTAAATATGTTGTTCAGGAAAATGGTCCAAAAATGAAAATAAGCGCTCTTCCTTGTTGCTGGAAAGCGCCCTTTAATGGAATAACTAAAATATAGAATTTGTCTTTAGCTTTTTAAACCATAACGTTAAGACTGAACGTTAATCGTAATGGTTGGTATTGGATTTTCAAATGGGATGGAAGTAACTTTATCATCCGTTACCAACAAAAAGTGTGCTTCACCACTTTTATCAAACGTATAAGAGTTCCCTTTCCAAAGTCGATCTGAATTGGAAGTATTCAAAGGATAATCATTATTCCATGCATCAGAATAAATTCCAATAATCCCCTGATTGAATGCTTCTCTCGTTCTTTCATCAGCTGGAATAAAGGAAATGGTTTGCCCAATGCTCATGTTCAGTACATGTTGTCCTAACAAAACTATATCTCCATTAACGTCCAATTTGAAATTCACTTGAACAGCAAGATCAATAGAAAGGTCCGATGAAGATGTTTCATAATCGACGTATTCTTCTCCTTGGAAAGATAACCAGTGTGTTCCGAATTGTTGATCGCCACTCACTGTAATCGTGTTTCCTTCTTGATTAACAGCCATTTGGTTGACGTCAAATTTCCCATTTAAAATACATGCCCCACTTTCATCAATGGTCAAAGCAAGTGCTTGCCCATAACCCGAACTTCCACCGCAGTCCGCTGCTACGACAGCCAGTGCCCGCTTTTGTGAGTTTGATTTGACCACCACCATAGACTGGAATTCGTAATATGGGAAGGCATTATTATCAGATAAAATACATCCCGACCATTTCGTTAACCAATTTCCAGAAGCGTTGTCAAATTGCAATACAACGACTTTTCCTTGCATCTGCCATGCATCCTGCCCTTTTTGTAACCCTGCTACAACTACATCTTGGTTGGAAAATATAATAGACTGATTCAATCTTAACACCCATCCAGGAAAAAGCTGATCAATTGTTGATTGGTTAAACACATCTGTTTTTTTAAAAAAAAGTGTTGGTGTCAATGTAGGTATCGTCGGTTCCAATATTGGAATCTCTCCAACTGGCTCCACATAATAACGTGGTTTTTCATAAAGTCGATAAACCAACTCTTCTAATTTTTCTTCGAATTGATTGTTATCGCTAAAATCAATTGCTAAATGACCTTTAAGTTGAAAAGGAAAAACAGCTTCGAAATTTCCTTTGTGTCTAATAATAGGAACCAGCTTATTCGGGTATTCCTTTAAAAAGGGTAGTATTAGTTGTGATTCGAAACCGACTCCCCCTTCAAAAGAGGTAGCTTTACGGGCATAGTTTTCCGTCAGCACTATAACGATATAGTCGCTATCTCTTACCTTTTCTACCATCATTTTATTTAGATTAGTGGATTTAGTTTGAGTTTCAAATACATCTATCTCAGCAATAAGGCCCTTTTTCCTAAGCTGATTTGCTAAATATAAAACCCATTCTTGATGGTCTGTTGAATCCCAGCTATAACTTATAAACACACGTTTGTTTTCCACTGCTTATTTCACCTTTTTAATTTTAATAGAATTGTTTTTTCCTAAATGCCTTTACATAGCCTGCTGCGTTCCACCATACATCTAAAACTGATTTTAACAACTTCTTTTAGATTTGATGTGTTGATGAATGTATTATAATAGTAGGTAACTTAAGCACTGATCTTGAGAATATTTTCCTCAAGCGTTTCTTCAACTAAAGCACCCGATTGCTTAATATCGTTGCTTACAAAGTTCCTGTTAATTTAATGGCACCGTTGGGGACACACGCCATGCTTCTTCAACTTTAAATTTTTCACCTATAAGTTTTAGTACATCATTCTTAGGTTTTGCGGTTTCAATTAATTCCGGGAAATTTTGTTCCATATATTTTGATGAAGATTTTCACTCTTCCAAACCGATATTACAAGAAAGTAGTTACTTTCTTTTTGAGAGAATGAGAATGTTCCACCAAGCATCCCTTCAGCTTTTTGCAATCCTAAGTTCCAAACTTTTTTCTGCATCTCAACGAAATGCTCAATTTTTTGCTCTTTAACTCGTGACATTGAAACTCGAATAAAATTACCATTTCTCAAGACATTAGCAAAATTATCCTCTAACCCAGAAATTCTTAGTTCTTCCTGAAACATATTGACATCTATTGAAGTAAAAGTACTTTCTTGCCCAGAATTGACATAGATTTGGTCATGTACCTTCTTTATAAAATACTGATAGTCTGCTTGACTATCCCAAAAAGAATAAACGCAAGCAGTCAATGGTTGCTTTTCACTCCAGCCACCCACTTGTCCTAAAAAACCCTTAACTTTACTAAGTGGTTCCCATTGTTTTTGGTACTCATAAAATATTTCCTTTTGTACTTCTTTTATTTTGCAGGAAATTCTTTTTATAATCATTAACTCCACCCCCTAAATATAAAGCCGTTAGTTAATCTCTTTATTTTAACATAAATATCCAATCATCAAGTTTGTTATAAAGAATATGGCCCTTAATCTAAAGGAAAGGGCACAATTCTTATTAGAGAATGGCACCATTTTGTTGAAGAGTGAAATTATTTCTCACTCTAAATATTCATCACTTAGGCTAGGATTTAAATACCTTGCCATTCCAGTTTTCAGCTTTTTTAATCCAAGTTTTCGATAAAATTCTTCATTACCAGTTGTTGATATTAAATGTATACAAGAAACATCCCTTAGTTGATCAAGTAAAAACTCCATAATTTTTTTAGCTATTCCCTGCCCTTGAAAATCTCGATGAACTACAACATCATAAATTGCAGCATTGAAAACACCATCTGTCATCGCTCTTCCAAACCCTATAATTCGATGATTAAATGTAACTAATGCTATGACATTACTTGCTTCAAAAACTTGTTTAATTATCTCGTTTGTATGCTTTGTCCATCCAATAGAAGCATAAACTTCCTTCATTTCATCTAGATTTGCAGTGGAAAAATCCCTGTTTATACTAATGCCCATATAAATGCCCCCTGCCAAACTTATAGATTAATTTTAACGAAATAATATAAATCTTTAAAACCTCCTGCTACATTAGCTCATAAGAAGACCGCTACCACAACAGCCTCGCCTTCTTGAATATAAGCGTCTGATTATGGAAGATCTCAATGAAGATAATCATCAGTTAAAATAGGAGGTTATTTAACTTCTTCAATTATGGATTCTCCTTCACTTTGGTCAGTATCTGTCCATTTCCACTTCTCATGTAATCTAATTCTTCCATCTGGTAGAGTTTCTGGGGTAGAGAAACATTGACCTCCTCTTATTTCGTTTCTTACGTTAACATGGTTATATCTAAACTGTAAGCTGCCATTTTCCTTTAATATGCCAATTAGTGTCCCTTTAACAATTTCTCCTCCGCTATATGTTGCTGAGAGGATATTCCCTTCTTGCTTGTATTCAAAAAACGTCTTTGAAGAAACATCTCCGTTGGCTGTATTTTCAACAGAAACAAATTTCCGTCCATTATAATTGATCAAAATTTCGCCCTCCAATAGTTTTAAGATTCAAATAATTTAGCATAATTTTCCGTTTTGTTCCAATAACTAGTCCTTTAACTGATATAAGACCAATAAAAAAAGGACTGCGAAACAGTCGCTTTTTCAGTTCTTGCGCCCTATTCCGGAAGATTATTATGTAAGATATAGGCTCCACAGATGTAAAAAAATCACCATTATAAAATGGAAGTTTACTTTCTTAGTAGGGAATAAACATATGTATCATATGATTTTCCATCTTGGTACATATAGTCTCTTAAAACTCCCTCTTTTTGAAAACCTACTGTTTCTAATAATTTATACGATGCTTCATTTTCAATAAATACAACGGCACCTATACGGGTTAAACCCATAACATCAAAGCCATATGAAAGAACTTTAGATACAGCTTCTGAAGTGTATCCTTTTCTCCAATGATCTGGATGAATTTCGTAACCAATTTCAGCTCGCTTATGTTTTGGAGACCAAGCATTGAAGCCAATTGTTCCAATTATGCCTGTAGTTCCTTTTCGCTCAATCCCCCATCGTATTCCTCTTTTTTCACTATAGCTTCTTGAGAAGAAATCTACGAATTTTTCTGCCTCTTCGATATTTTTTAATGTTTCTTGGCCATAAAAACGTGTTACATCGTCGTTAGAAAAACATGCAAAAATGCCTTCTGCATCTTCATTTGTTAATTCTCGTAATAATAGTCTGTCTGTCTCTAATATAGGAAACATTTAATCTCCCCCTTTATTTAGTTCTTAATTTAGGGAATTGCCCTTTAATTTAATAACAATTATTCCAAATTACCATAAATTTCACAATCCCATATTCAATTAAATGGCCCGATTGTGGAACATAGGTTTATAGGTAATTTCTTTTTTCCTAAATTCCCAAGAACATTTATACAGCTAGCAGCACTACTTTTAACATTTGATAATTGATTATGTAACTTTACCTCTCTGTCAATGTTATCTAGTACTGAATGATCGAAAAAATGATTATTCTCCCATTGTTTTTGGAATCCTTCAGTAAACTTAATAAACTTATTTTTGTTCAACGTTACTCCCCCTATTTATTAAACAGAATAACTTACAATATCTTCTTATTTGTAGGTAAATTATACCGTTGTTAAAAGATGAGAATTAAAAACTTTCTGCTAAATTTTGTTATTTGACCCTCTAAAAAAAAATAGTGCCTAACACAAAAAGACAACTATGAAAAACTGTCTTTTCACGGTGCCAGGCACTGTTTTATTTTCTTACCCCATTGCAATATCATTGATATAATATAGATATAATTTTTTAAATTTTTTAAAAAAGGAGGGGGAAATCATAATTACAGGACTGTTGTTTATTCTGATACTCATTGCATTGATTTTTACTCTGACAAACGGTTTGCATGATGCAAGTTCAGTCGTTGCAACCATGATTGCTTGCAATGCTGCCAGCCCAATTCAGGCAGTGCTTCTAGCTTCCGTATTTGGATTATTAGGTGTTTTTTTCAGTGGAAACCAAGTTGCTGATACAGTGTCAGCTATCATTAAGATCGCACCTGGAACTGCTCTTATCCATATTTTAATAGCTTCTATATTAGGTGCGGTCGTTTGGAATATCGTTACTTGGAGAATAGGACTGCCATCCAGTTCAAGCCATGCCCTTATTGGAGGGCTCATCGGAGCCGTCTGGGCTTCCAATGGTCCCGGCAGCATTCTATGGGGAGTATCTGAACTCTTTTCAGGCAACCACCAAGTGATAGGTATTACAAAGGTTGTCGCCGCACTTGTTTTTTCTCCTCTGCTTGGTTTCACCATTGCTTATCTGATTCAAAAAATTGCTACTCTGCTGTTAAGAAATGCGAAGTTCAGCATTAATCGACATATAAAGAAAATACAGATGCTTGTTGCCGCAGCATTGGCTTTCAGCCATGGCTCAAATG
>JAUZQA010000155.1 GCA_030705665.1 Bacillota bacterium | reverse complement strand
TGTCTTTTTTCGTGAGATGAGTTATTGCTCCCCGCTTCCTATGCTATAATATTGTGAGTTTATTTTTGGAGGGAGAGGGGCACGCTGAAGCCCGTAAATCAATCAAAAGAATTAGTCAAGGGAGCTTTAGTTTTAACGATTGCTGCGCTTATTACAAAAATTTTAAGTGCTTTTTATCGAATTCCCTTTCAAAATATTGTCGGGGATGTCGGTTTTTATATCTATCAGCAGGTTTATCCGTTCTACGGTGCAGCTGTTGTATTGGCAACAACCGGTTTTCCCGTTGTTATTTCAAAAATGTATGCGGAATTTATTGAAAAGAAAGATTGGGATGGGGCACGGCGCTTTTTATTAGCATCCTTTATTTTTCTTCAATCATTTGGACTTATTTGTTTCATACTTCTATTTGCTGGTTCTGAAAATATTGCCATGCTAATGAAGGACCCCCATTTAGCCATATTATTAAAGGCTGTTTCCCTTGTCTTTTTACTGTTTCCGCTAGCATCATTAGTAAGAGGCTACTACCAGGGAAAAGGAAATATGATTCCTACTGCGATCTCACAGGTAGGGGAGCAATCAACCAGGGTTCTGACCATTATTGTGGTGTCATACATATTTATGCAAAAGGGGTATTCCCTTTACCTTGTTGGCGGGGGAGCGATGTTTGGCTCTGTCACGGGGAGCTTGGTTTCTTTGCTGATTTTGTTTACATTTTTTTGGATTCGTAAAGAATGGAAAGGGTTAGGTTTTACAAGAAAGTCATTTAAGGACATGATGACCGGTTCAGGCTGGATTTACAAAGCCTTAATTTTTCAAGGCCTTACAATCTGTATTAGCGGCATGCTTTTGATTTTTATGCAGATGGCAGATGCCATGAATCTTTACTCCATCTTGGTTTCCAGCGGGGCCGGTAAAGAAGCGGCGAAAAGCTTAAAAGGGGTTTTTGACAGGGGACAGCCGTTGATACAGATGGGCACTGTTGCTGCAACCTCTATGTCGTTATCGCTTGTCCCAATGATTACGAGTGAAAGACTAAAGGAAAAACGTGAATTTTTATTCGACAAAATCAAATTGGCCCTACAGATTAGCATTGTCATTGGTTTAGGTGCCTCCTGTGGTTTATGGGGAATAATCGAACCGACCAATACTATGCTTTTTGAAAATAATGCAGGCTCATCCGTTCTAGGTGTACTAGGGTTTGTCATATTATTTACTTCTGTTATTTCCACCGCTACAGCCATTTTACAGGGGTTGGAAAATCTGCTGTTTCCAGCGATTGTGGTTGTAATCGGCTTTCCGATCAAGTATGTACTTAATATGCTGTTGATTCCCCATTATGGAACAATGGGTGCAGCAGTAGCAACGATTATTTGTTTAGCATTTTTAAGTGTGATCATGTGTGTGAAGCTGCAAAAAATAGTGGGCCAACCTCTGGTTTCTGTCGGATTTTTAAAAAGTATGGCAATAGCAGTTATTGTAATGGTTTTATTTTTGAAAGGATATTTAGCCATAACGAATGTTTTTCCTGGAATATTTATTTCTGCTCGTTTAGCTGAGGCTTTTCGAGCTCTAAGCGCGGCTGTATTTGGCGGATTATTGTTTTTATGGATTGTCATCAGGAGTAATGTTTTTTCTGAAGAGGATCTGTCCTTATTTCCGTTTGGCAGTAAATTAGGATTATTGTTAAAGAGAACAGATAGGAGTCGAAAATATGGCGAAAAAAATTGAAATTGTTGGCCTTGGTGCCGGGGATCTTGAGCAGCTGCCACTTGGGGTGTATAAAAAAATCACCCAGACGCCGCATTTATATTTGCGTACGAAGGAACACCCTGTTGTCGCTGAATTAGAAAAAGAAGGACTACTGTTTACATCGTTTGATTCCGTTTATGAAAAACATGAGCAATTTGAAGAAGTTTACTTGGAAATCACTTCAATTCTTTTGGAAAAGGCAGAATCGGAAGAGATTATCTATGCAGTTCCCGGTCATCCCCTAGTTGCCGAGCGTACCGTCCAATTGCTGCTTGAAAAAGGTCAGGATGCTGGAATCGAAATTACCATTGGCGGCGGCCAAAGTTTTGTAGATGCTTTGTTTCAATCATTAAAAATTGACCCGGTTGATGGATTTCAGCTGCTGGATGGAACAGCTTTGGCAGCAAATGACTTCCAACAACACATGCATATATTTATCAGTCAAGTGTACGATCAATTTGTCGCATCAGAAGTGAAGCTAACCTTAATGGAACGGTATCCTGATGAATATATGGTTACCATTGTAACGGCTGCAGGTAGTAAGCAAGAGGAGATCATCACAGTACCATTATTTGAACTTGATCGCCAAGTGAAGGTGAATAACCTAACCTCTGTTTACATACCGCCAGTTAAGGACGAAAGAGTTCTGTTTAAAAATTTTTCAAAGCTCCGAGAAATCATAAGTGTACTAAGAGGACCTGAGGGTTGTCCTTGGGACAAAGAGCAGACGCATGAGACGTTAAAAAGGTATCTCATTGAGGAAACGTATGAAGTGATTGATGCGATTGATCAGGGTGACATCGATCATTTAATTGAAGAGCTGGGAGATGTCTTGCTGCAAGTTATGCTTCATGCACAAATTGGTGAAGATGAGGGATATTTTTCAATTGCAGATATAATTGAGGGAATTTCGGAAAAAATGGTTCGGCGCCACCCGCATGTTTTCGGTTCAGTTGAGGTAGAAAATACAGAAGAGGTTTTGCAAAACTGGGAGGAAATTAAAAAGCAAGAAAAGGGGGAGGTTAATTCATCCCTTTTAGCTGGTGTCTCCTATTCCCTTCCCAATTTAATTCGAGCCTTCGAACTGCAAAAAAAGGCGGCCAAAGTAGGATTTGATTGGCAGGAAATTTCACCTGCCCTCGAGAAGGTGAAAGAGGAACTGCAAGAATTTGAAGCTGAGCTTGATGGGATGAATGAGCAATCAGAGCTTGCTAAAAAGGAATTTGGCGATCTGTTGTTTGCCTTCGTTAACGTCGCACGCTTTTTAAAAATTCACCCTGAGGAGGCCTTATTTGAAACAAATGAAAAGTTTGTGCGCCGATTTCAGTTTATTGAAAAACGGGTTGGAGAAAGCGGCAGAAGGTTTGAGGACTTTTCATTAGAAGAGCTGGATCAATTTTGGGATGAAGCAAAGCGAAAGGGTCTATAAGAGTGAGGGAGGAATAATCATGCGCTTGGATAAATTTTTAAAGGTTTCACGTTTAATTAAAAGAAGAACCTTGGCGAAGGAAGTATCGGATCAGGGGCGTATTCAAATCAATGGAAAAGAGGCCAAAGCAAGCTCCACTGTTAAGGTTGGGGATGTATTGACCATTCGTCTTGGGCAAAGGCTGGTGACAGCCAGGGTTGAACGGATTCAAGAAACCAGCCGCAAAGAAGAAGCAGCGGAAATGTATACGATCGTAAGTGAAGAAAGAATTGGGAGCTCAACAGATCAGTTTATCTAATAATAGGTTTGTTCTAATTTTTCCGCTTCTCACATAAAAATGTACAAAAAGGTTGTACAAAGTGATTGTGAGGGATGAGGATGAACCAATATTATGATGCAAATCCGTCGAAAAGTACTGTTCCCGATCATGATGTAATCATGAGAGGAAGAAAGCTCCTCGAAATAACTGGGGTTAAACAAGTAGAAAGCTTTGATAATGAGGAATTTTTACTTGAAACTGTCATGGGGTTTTTAGCGATAAAAGGACAAAACCTCCAAATGAAAAACCTGGATGTCGATAAAGGAATTGTATCGATAAAAGGGCGGATTTTTGAATTAATTTATATAGATGAGCATCACGGGGAGAAGGCTAAAGGATTCTTTAGCAAGTTATTCCGATGACACTCTCTACACAATTTTTAACAATGCTGTCCATGATCGGGATGGGGGCATTGTTTGGAACCACGCTCGATACGTATCAACGCTTTTTGCAGCGTTCAAAAAGGAAACACTGGCTTGTTTTTTTAAATGATATTCTCTTTTGGACGATCCAGGCATTACTCATTTTTTATATTCTATTTCTCATTAATAAAGGCGAGATCAGACTTTATATATTTATTGCCCTTTTATGCGGGTTTGCTGCCTATCAAAGTTTATTTAAGAGCCTTTATTTAAGAATACTTGAAGTATTGATTACGTCGTTTATCTCTTTATATAGCTTTCTAGTAAAGATGATATCCATTCTTGTATTTAAACCTGTCCGAGGTCTTATTCAGCTGGGAATTTTCATCATTCTATTTATTGGCAGGGGCCTTATTACCCTTGTCAAATTTATTTTTAAGGTACTACTATTAATTGTAAAATTCATTTTAAAATGGGTCGGAAATGTTCTGTTAATTTTTTGGAAACTTTTGCCGAAAAGGATTAAAAAAAGCGTCGAGAAGTTATATAATAGAACGGCAGGAATTTTTAAGCCCATCAAGAATACTTTTACTAAGTTGCTAGAGAAATGGAAAAATCGAAATAAATAAGGAGGGAAGTGAAGGATGGCAGCAGTCCAGCAAAAAAATATAGCCAAAATTGAATCATCCTACGTCCAGCAACAAGAATATAGCGATTATGCAGCAGCAAACAGGAAGAAAAAGTTGTACCGAAGACTTTCAGTATTTTTTATTTTTGTGTTATTCGTAGCTTTTTCGATGATCTCAAGCATCCTTTCACAGGCCTCTGTTTTGGATGAAAAGGTTGCTCAAAAGAAGCAATTAGATAAACAACTTACATCATTGAAAAACCAGCAGAATTCATTAAAGCAAGATATTTCAAATCTAAATGATGATGACTATATTGCAAAGCTTGCCAGGAAGGAATATTTTTTATCCAATAAGGATGAAATTATTTTTAATATTCCTGACGGTAATAAGGGAAAATGAACCAAATAGTTGTCTTATTGACACTCATTTTTTTCATTCGGTATAATATATTATAAGTATGATTTTTTATATTTTTAAGGAGGAACATTCTTTTTATGTCAATTGAGGTAGGCAGCAAGTTACAAGGAAAGGTAACAGGGATTACGAATTTCGGAGCGTTTGTGGAGCTGCCGGATGGATCAACAGGACTTGTTCACATCAGTGAAGTTGCTGATAATTATGTCAAGGATATCAATGACCATTTAAAAGTCGGCGATCAAGTTGAGGTAAAAGTCATCAATGTTGAGAAAGATGGGAAAATTGGATTATCCATTAAAAAGGCAATAGATAGACCAGAAGGCCAAGGTCAAGGCCAGAGACCCCATTCGCATTCACATTCCCAACGTCCTCGTCAGGGCGGTCCTCGTCAGGGCAGAGCAAATGATCGAAATAATCCTAGGCCGGAAAATTTTGAAACAAAAATGGCAAAATTTTTAAAGGATAGTGAGGACCGTTTATCTTCCTTGAAACGGAATACAGAATCGAAGCGTGGCGGCAGAGGAGCCAGACGAGGTTAACTTGCTGCTTATATACGGAATAGATAATAGGTTTATACAATAAAAAAAGACAGGTCCGTTAAGGCTTGTCTTTTTTGTTTGTAGTAAAAGAAAAAAGCACCAAATCTGGTGCTTTTTATGATAGCGGCGAAGGGGATCGAACCCCCGACCTTACGGGTATGAACCGTACGCTCTAGCCAGCTGAGCTACACCGCCAAATGAATTAGACACAATAAATATAATACATATATTAAAAAATACTGTCAACATATTTTTTTAAGAATGGGTCTGTAAAAGGATATTTGATCTTTTCACCTGTTGATTGGAGAGGAAATAAAAAGACTAATTTAACAGAGCTTTAAGAATAAAATTGGTTTTTGTCAAAGATAAAAATTTTTGAATAAAGGAGTCGAACGATTTAACTATACTTGTCCTTGATTATGACAATCTTCTGAAGTTTTCACTTTTATAATAGGTGAAACGATATTAGTGATGGGGAGTGTATGTATGGCAAAGGTAGAACGGAGTTTAATAGATCCAATTGGTGAAGTAAACTTTCATTCATCTAAAATGGACCTATCAAATAATGTTAAGAAACTACGATTGAAAATAGAGAATTTCCTCATTCGCAAAGGATATATTCTGTTACTGGTAGGATTTTTACTTGGCCGGGCCTTAATCCTGTCAAAGCTGACTCCTTTTAGCCTGCCTTTTTTTGCTGTTGTGTACTTTGTAAAAAAGGACTGGGCACCGATGGCATTGGTTGGATTAGTAGCAGGTGCGGTCACAGTCTCTTATGCAAATGCGGCTTCAACCTTTGCTATTTCCTTTCTATTTTTATTTATTTATCGCCTATCAAAAAGGTGGCTGCAAAATGAAGCTAAAGCCTTGCCTGTCTATGTAAGTAGTATTCTAGCAGCCGGCAAGCTTGCTGAATCTTTTATTACTACAGGGCAATTATCCATATATGACGCCATGATGACAGGGGTGCAGGCGGGACTTGCCTTTATTTTAACACTGATATTTTTACAAAGCATTCCACTTCTGACTTGGAGTAAACGGAGACAACCACTAAAAACAGAAGAGATCGTTTGTGTCATCATCATGCTTGCATCGATCATGACCGGTACGATTGGCTGGGTCGTTTACAACCTATCAATTGAACATATCATGTCACGCTATTTAGTCCTGATTTTTGCCTATGTTGCCGGGGCAACAGTAGGTTCAACCGTTGGTGTTGTAACAGGATTAATTTTTAGCCTTGCAAATGTATCAAGCTTTTATCATATGAGTTTATTAGCCTTCTCTGGTGTTTTAGGTGGATTATTGAAAGAAGGCAAAAAGCTGGGTGTTGCGGTAGGGTTGCTCATTGCCACCCTCTTAATCGGTATGTATGGCGAAGGTGGCGGGTCTCTGCTATTGAATGTTTTGGAATCAGCAGCAGCAATTGCCTTATTTCTTTTGACACCAAGGGTGCTGATTGCAAGGCTTGCTAAATATATTCCTGGAACACCCGAACATTTAGCGGAGCAGCAAAAATATATGCGGAAGATGCGAGATGTTACAGCACAGCGTGTTTCCCAGTTTTCAACGGTTTTTCATGCTCTTTCAAAAAGCTTTTCCCAGAGTAATGAGCAGCAATTTGAGGAGGACGGAGATCGCGAATTAGATTATTTCCTAAGTAATGTAACGGAAAAGACTTGCCAGACCTGTTTTAGGAAAGAGCATTGCTGGACAAGGAACTTTAATACAACATATGAATACATGGAGGATATTATTCATGAAATGGATCTAAATGATGGGGTTGTTTCTGGAAAGTTAAACAGGGAATGGGACAAGCATTGTACGCGGTCTAAGAAAGTTATTGAGGTCATTCAGCAGGAATTAACCTTTTTCCAGGCAAATCAAAAACTAAAGAAGCAGGTCAAGGAGAGCAGAAAGCTAGTTGCGGACCAGTTGCTGGGTGTTTCAGAGGTTATGGGGAATTTTGCTAAAGAAATTCAGCGTGAACGGGAAAATCATCATAAACAGGAAGACCAAATTATGGAGGCCCTCCAGGATTTCGGAATTCAGATTGAACAGGTTGAAATCTATAGCTTAGAAAAAGGAAATGTTGATATTGATATCGTTCTTCCTTTTGGAAATGACCACGGCGAATGTGAAAAATTAATTGCCCCGCTTTTGACAGATATATTAGGGGAGTCAATCATTGTCAGTACTGAAGAAAGTTCTCCGTATCCGCAGGGATTTTGTCAAGCTACCTTCCGATCTTCCAAGGCTTTTGTAGTGGAAACAGGTGTTGCCCATGCAGCCAAAGATGGCGGGCTTGTATCAGGAGACAGTTATTCCATGATTGAAATAGGCTGCGGGAAATATGCGATCGCCATTAGCGACGGGATGGGAAATGGGGAAAGAGCCCATTATGAAAGCAAGGAGACACTTCAGCTGCTTCAAACATTCCTGCAGTCAGGAATTGAGGAAAAGGTGGCAATAAAGTCAGTAAACTCCGTTCTGTCATTACGTACAACAGATGAGATCTTTTCTACTTTGGACCTGGCAATGATTGATTTGCAAAATGCATCTACCAATTTTCTAAAGATCGGTTCAACACCAAGCTTTATTAAACGAGGAAATAAAATTATTAAAATTGAATCGAGTAACCTGCCAATGGGCATTCTTCAAGAATTTGAAGTGGATGTTGTCAGCCAGCAATTAAAAGCAGGTGACTTGCTGATTATGATGAGCGATGGGGTGTTTGAAGGACCAAAGCATGTTGAAAATTATGATGCATGGATGAAACGAAAAATTCAGGAGCTTGAGACAAATGATCCGCAGGAAGTGGCTGATTTAATTATGGAGGAGGTTATTCGCTCGCGTTCGGGGTTAATCGAGGATGATATGACGGTTACTGTTGCTAAGCTTAGACACAATACACCGAAATGGGCATCCATCCCTTCCGATAAATTTAAAAAGAGAGCGTAATTTTTTACTTTTCCCTCTCTTCATCTGATTTATGTATAAATCTTCTCCTAGCAGTCGAAAATGGTAGCATCATGATAAATGGAGGAGAGATCTATGTATACTGGGAGAATCCGTCAAATTTTATTAATCACAGATGGCTGCT
>JAUZQA010000154.1 GCA_030705665.1 Bacillota bacterium | reverse complement strand
TCGAACAGGACGATTTTATGGAGGAGCCTCCTAAAAAGTACTTTCGCTTGTTCCCTGGAAACGAAGTACGCTTAAAGCATGCCTATTTTATAAAGTGTGAAGAGTTTATTAAAAATGAAAACGGTGAAGTGGTCGAGCTCCACTGCACCTATGATCCTGAAACAAAGAGCGGAACAGGCTTTACCGGAAGAAAAGTAAAAGGGACAATTCATTGGGTTGAAGCGAGCCATGCAATACCCGCTGAGTTCCGTTTATATGAACCGCTTATTTTGGATGAATCCGATAACGAGCCAGATGGTGAGGGAAAAACCTTCCTTGATCATGTAAACCCTAACTCAATGGAAGTACTGCAAGGCTTTGTTGAGCCAAATATGAAGGAAGCACAAGCACAGGACAAGTTCCAGTTTTTCCGCCATGGGTATTTTAACGTAGACCCTAAACATACTACCGCTGATAAGTTGGTTTTTAACAGAATTGTTTCTTTGAAAAGTTCGTTTAAACTTTAAATGTATCATCAACAAAGGCGCCCAGATTAATTTTTCCGGGCGCCTTTACCTTGTATTATTCATTTTGGTTGATTGGTAAAATGACAGTAACCTTTGTACCGATACCCATATGACTCTCGATCTTAAATTGCCCCTTGTGATCCGCAATGATCTGGTTGGTCACCATTAAGCCCAAACCGGTACCATCCTTTTTCGTTGTATAAAAGGGTTCACCTATATTAAGAATGTTTTTATCCTCAATTCCGCAGCCCTCATCCTCAACGGATATTAACATCCGTTTATCTTTCAATACCTTAATGTGAATTCTTATTTTCCCACCATCAGGCATGGCCTCCGTCGCATTTTTAATTAAATTAATAAACACTTGTTTTAGCTGTTTATCATCACATTCAATTGGCGGAAGCGGCCCTTCCATCACTGTTTCTATATTTACTTTCTGTCTTTCTGCTTGTTGTTGCGTAATCGATAACGTATAAGCAATGATTTCTTCAATATTAGCTTTTGCAAAATGTAATGATTTTGGTTTTCCAATATACATTAAATCATTTACAATCGAATTGATACGGTCGATTTCCTGAATCATAATCGGATAAAAGTTATTGGAATTAGGACTCCGTTCCTGCTGGAGTTGAGTAAATCCTTTTAAGGATGCTAACGGATTACGAATTTCGTGTCCTATCGCTGCCGCCATTTGACCAATTACAGCAAGCTTTTCTTTTTGACGGAGTTCTTCATTGATTGTATTTATCGCTTTAAGATAAGATATAAAGCGAATTAATAGCACGAATGCAATAATTGCAATAATTATTAATATCCAAACCGCTACTAATACTCTTGAATCCATAAGAATAAGCCCAATTAAACCGTATTTTACAATCATTCCTATAGAAACAAGAAAAAAGTATGATCTATTAATAAATAATGGAGAAAACAAGACAAGAAATAACTCAACCAAATTTCCTGAAGCAAATGGTTTGTTCGTCCCCCAGTAAATTAAAATATTATTTACTATGTCCAGAACCGTATATACCACAAAAAAGATATATTTTATCTGGTATGGGTTGCCTTTTTTTAAAATATAAATCCCTATTGGTGTAAGTAATAAAATAAGGAGATAGTACCAATATCCAAACCCACCCTCGGGTATACCAGACTTTTGATGAATAGAATTTGGATAAACATAATAATAGAATAAGTCGTACGTTAAAAAAATAAGATTAAACATCCAGATAAATAATTTAGCAGCTTTTTTCTCTTCTAAAACCAGTTTAGAATTATTCATTCCTTCTTTCATTAAAGCCAACTCTCCAAATATAGATTTTCCCCTTTATTCTATCAGCTTTAACGCAGCTAATTTATTTCAAATATGTAAATTCGATGATATTCGACATTTTTCGTGTTTTACAGAATATAAAAATGGGGCTAAACTCGATGGTTAAGCCCCTTTTAGTAATTTATTCAAATCCAGAAGGGTCATCCTTCGATTCGATAAATTTACTTATATGAAATTGTAGTATCGTTAAAAGCCCCTCCCCTCATGATAAAAATGGTTTGGTTCTGATCACCTGGACCGATAAAATCTAATCTCGCAGGAGAATATACGGCTGCTTTTCTTTTAGCTTCCTCCAAACGAATTCGGATTAGCTCAAAGACCTCATTATCCTGAAAGGCAGCTTCTCCTAAGAATATCCTCTTTTTGACTCTCCTTCTAAAGACAGCCATTAATTTATGATTATTCTTTTTAGTTACGGCATCAACTTTACCTTCCGCTTTTTGCCGCAAAAGTCCTTTCTCTATTCTTTGGACTTTTTCCTCCATTGAGGCGATAATGCTGATTTCACGGTCATTTAACACTAAGACGAAGTTATAGCCTGTTTCGGTTTTCTTTTGTATAATCGCCACTTTATCCGTTACATAGGTGACGAAATCTTCGGATTCGTTCGTAGTTGAGTCTTGTGAGGCTTCTTTTTTCTTAATGACTCGGTAAAATGCTTTTGCTCCAATCCCTTCATCTGTGAAGTCAAAAGGTTTGATACTTTGTGAACGTACAAGGAACACATCCGTAACCTTTTCTTTCTTGTTTAATTGGACACATAAAGCAACATCTTCGTTCACCGCCTTTCCCTCGCTGCCCTCAAGCATGGGGACATTTATTTTCATTCCCGGAAATTGAACGAAGATGTAGCTGAAGTTTCTCTTAGGCTGTAGATCCAGAAGTCTCATAAACTCACAACCTTTCCGAATTTTAAGCAAGGTTATTTTCCTTGTAGGGAAATAATTCAATATATTTCTTTTCTTTCCTGTGTGAGTATGAAGACTTTTCATCGTCACTTTCTTTTGAAATGTGAGGGTTCTACTGTTTTATTGAGAAATTATGAGTATATCTACTATCGAAAAATAGAGATTAGGAAATATTTCCAGTATTTTCTATCAAGTTAGACACTTTTCACAGACTCCACGGACGAAATGTGTATAAAATTTAATGAGGGATAACAATCCATGCGTCTGGTAAATATCGCATACCCACATCTGTATTTGTTGCAGGTTTTAATAACAGCTGACCATCCTTAATCATCGTAGTTGATCCGCCGCCATCCATCGCAATTGCATTTGTAACGTTGTAACGATCAAATAGATTTACTAAATCAGACATAGATGCTCCGCGGTGGGTTTTATTCCAATAAAAACGACCATCTGTCGCGATCATGACGACACTTCCGTTTGCTTCTTGCCCAATCGCTGTCCGCGGTGCCCATCCCCATGCGCCATCAACCATTCCTGTTACTTGATTAACCCCGTTTACGATTAGTTGCGGCCCAAAACTAACAGCGTTTCTAACACCTAGACTTAATAATTGGTTTACTGAATAATTACCTGTAATAAATTGACCATCTTTTAAAAATCCCCCAATTAGGGCTGGAACGTTTCTTCCGCCAGCTGGCACGGAAAGAACATTTCCATCACTTATATCAATTCCAATCATTTGCCCGCCTGATCCATTGCCCCTTGGATCAAAAAATCCTCCAGCATTAATACCGGCAATTCCTTTATTTTCCTTAATTAAATCAGAAAGTGGCTGACCCTTATCGGAATACCTTGTCCCTTCGAGATGTATCATAGTTGGGTCATGAATAACCATAATTTTCGCTGTATAGTTTGGTGTTTCAACTGTATCAACTTGGACTGATTGGTCAGTAATGATCCTTTTTTGTTTCTCTTTGTTAATGGTTGATTGAACAGCCTGTGGATGATTTCTGGCATTATATAATTTATCAATTTCCGATTGCGGCAGAAAAAATTTCAAATATTTTTCATATTGTGGATGGTACGTTGATAAAACCGTCCCCAACAGCATTTCCCGCAGTTGCAGACCTTGATTTGTACCATATAAGAATCCCCCGCCAGCAAACATGAGGATTAAAAATAGGAAGAAAAACACTCTCCCAAATCGTACTTTTCTTTTCTTCTTATGATTAACACGTGAAACATTGACCGCAGTAGTAGTTTGTGTTTCCATGGTGATCTCCTTTCAGAATCAATAAAAGTTATTCTAAATGTGTATGATCTTAAATTAAAAAAACATCGGATATTACACCGGTGTTTTTAAATTGTATTACTTTGAAAAACTTTGTTCACCTTTTGGAACCAATGGAATCTTGTAGTAATTTTTCTTTTCAATTTCAAAATCGAAATCCATTGGCTCTTAATTGGTTTCAATCGAAAATCGCTTAGTGCACCTAAAAACGGGCAACCTAAGTATATAAAATGAATCTTTTCATTCTCTGAATATAAGATTAAAAATTCCTTAAGATGAGAAATTATTTTTAAATAGTGCTACATTGTGGGTAGAGAGTTTTTATTTGGAGCGCCACCCAGATATTCCAATTTAATCATGAAAATAAATATCTTTAGAGTGGAGAGGTGAGTGAAAATTGAAAACAAATATTCTTGTAATAGAAGATGAAACCAAAATTGCGCGTGTCTTACAAATGGAATTGGAGTATGAAGGTTACCACGTAACAGTAGAACATGATGGAAAAGCTGGTTTAGATACCGCTTTGCAGACCGAAGTGGACTTAATTTTATTGGATGTAATGCTACCAGGGTTAAGCGGAATTGAAGTATTAAGAAGATTAAGAAAGGAAAACAAGAGCACACCTGTTATTCTTCTAACAGCCCGAAATACAACGTGGGACAAAGTATCGGGCTTGGACCATGGAGCAAATGACTATGTGACAAAACCTTTTGAAATTGAGGAACTATTAGCGCGGATTCGTGCTTGTTTACGTACCAATCCAGTATCAAAAGACAAAAAGCCTTTCCTTATGGTTGAGGATTTAATCATTGACAAGGATGCTAGAGAAGTAAAAAGGCTGGGAAAAACCATTTCCTTAACTCCAAAGGAATACGATTTTCTTGTTTATTTAGTCATGAATAAAAATAAGGTAGTAACACGGGATAACATTCTGCAGAATGTATGGGGATTTGAATACGAAGGTGAGACCAACATAATTGATGTTACGGTAACACATCTAAGAAAAAAAATTGATGAAGGATTTTCTTCCCCACTAATTACTACCGTACGAGGTGTAGGGTATACCATAAAGGAGAAAACAGATGAGGATCACAACAAAAATTAATCTTTTAACAACAGCCTGGATGTTGTGCATTATGATACTCATTAATATGGTTGTCTACTTTTTATTTATGAGGTCAACGGTGAATATGGAAGAAGATTTACAATATCAAAAAGCTGGAGACATTATAAAAGACATTCAGTCACTTAATCCTTCAACTAGTAATATTAATCGGGAATTAAAAGATTATTTAACTGCCCATTCTTATATCAGAATTTTGCAGCCACAGAATAAGGTTACATATGAAGCAACAAATGATGCCTTCCTTTCAAAAAAAATCAAAGGAAAATTTGTTGAAACAAAGCAAGCCCAGACACACTTGTTAACAATGAAAAATGGTGAAGAGGAAGTATTGATTGTTCGTGTGCCATTAAACAATGGGTCACAGGTCAATGAAAGCTTGGAGATTGGAGAACAATTAATCGGGCTGGAATCGAGAAAAGAAATTCTTCGTGCAATATTGGGGTTTTCCACGATATTAGCAGCTTTCTTATCTTTACTTGGGGGAAGATGGCTGGCTAATCTGATCATGAGGCCGATTTCTAATATGATAAAAACGATGGAGGAAATTGAAAAAAGTGGTATTCCCAAGACCCTCACCATTCAAAATAAGACGAAAGATGAACTTCAGATATTGGCAAAAACGTTTAATCGAATGATTCATCGGCTCCAAGAGAGTATGGAAAAACAAAAGCAGTTTGTTTCCGATGCATCACATGAACTAAAAACACCTTTAACAGTCATTAAAAGCTATGCAAATTTTCTCAGAAGGCATGGCTTACAAGATAAACAAATGGCTGACGAAGCAATCGAAGCCATTCATTCAGAGGCAACCCGAATCCAAAAAATGACAGAAACGTTTTTGGATATCGCCAATCTGGAAAAAGAGCATGTCCTGGAAACCGAAAAACTGGACTTGGTGTCTTTATGCAAAAGTATTTTAAAACAACTTAATGATGCCTATCATCGAGAAATAACCTTGCATTATGAAAAGTCTCCCATCGAAATCCATGGAGATGAATTAAAAATTAAACAGGTCATTATTATTTTACTTGATAATGCAATGAAATATAGCAAGGATAAAATAGATGTATTTATCAAAAAAAACGAACAATATGCCATCGTACAGGTAAGAGACTATGGTATAGGAATCCCACCAGATGAGATCAATAATATTTTCGAACGGTTTTACCGTGTGGACAAAGCACGGAGCAGAGAAACCGGGGGCTCTGGCTTAGGTCTGCACATTGCTAAAAGTATTGTAAAGTTACACAAAGGAGAAATTAAAATAACGAGTAAAGAAGGTTCAGGAACAAAAGTCGAATTATTCCTTCCACTTAAATTCCACATTCGTGAATAAAAAATACGCTTGGGTTTCCAAGCGTATTTTGCTGTTTTTATCCTATTTTCTTTAAGGTTTCACTCTTATCATTGAGAGTCGAATGTTTCACTCCATAACCAAAGTAAACGAATAAGCCGATTACCAGCCATACAACGAAGCTTATCCAAGTTATTGCTGGTAATTGCAATGCTAAGTATCCACAGAATATGAAAGCAAGAATTGGTACCCAAGGAACAAACGGTACGCGGAAGCCGCCAGTTGGAACCCCTTTTGTTTTTCGAAGATACAAAATCCCTATTGAAACTGTCATGAAAGCAAATAATGTTCCTATGTTTGTCAATTCAGCTAATCTGCCAAGTGGAACAAGTCCAGAAAAGATGGAAACAAGTACACAAGTTATCCATGTATTTACCATTGGAATTTGTTTCTTTTTATCAACACTTGAAAATACCTTTGGTAATAATCCATCACGGCTGATCGCATAGAACAAACGAGTTTGTCCATAGATCATAACAAGTAATACTGTTGTAATCCCGCAAATTGCACCAAGAGAGATGAAGCCAGCAGCCCAATCCTGATGAATATAATTAAGGGCAAAAGCAACAGGGTTTTTAACATCTAAATGTGTGTAAGGGACAATTCCAGTTAAAATTCCTGAAACAATGATATAAAGAACAGTACAAACAAGTAAAGATGCAATGATCCCAATAGGCATATTCTTCTGCGGGTTTTTAACTTCTTCTGCAGCAGTTGAAACAGCATCAAAACCAATATAAGCAAAGAACACGGTTGCCGCACCAGTTGCTACCCCAGAAAATCCAAATGGCATAAACGGCGTCCAGTTTGCCGGCTTCACATACCAAGCACCCACCGCGATAAATAAAACAACTACAGCCAATTTAATAATAACAACCGTTGAATTAAAACGAGCTGATTTTTTAACGCCTTGTGTTAAAAGAAATGTAATAACTAAGGTAATTAGGATTGCTGGTACATCGACGAAAGTTCCATGGGCCGGATCGTATGCGCTAGTAAGAGCTTTTGGGAAATGGATCCCAAAGCCTGCAAGCAGGCCTTGAAAATACCCTGACCATCCACTTGCAACTGCTGATGAAGCTAGTCCATACTCAAGAATTAAATCCCACCCTAAAATCCAAGCAATTAATTCTCCAAAGGTTGCATAGCTATACGTATAAGCACTTCCTGATACAGGTGCAGCTGAGGCAAATTCCGCGTAACAAAGAGCTGCAAATACACAAGCCAAGCCAGATAAAATAAACGAAATGATAAGTGCTGGTCCCGCATGCTCCGCTGCAGCTACCCCTGTGAGAACGAAAATCCCCGTACCGATAATTGCACCAATACCAAGCATAGATAAATCAAAGGCACCTAACTCCTTTTTTAATGTAACCCCCTTATTTTCCGTTTCCGAAATTAATTGTTGTAAAGATTTTTTCCTAAATAAATTCATTAAATCCATCCTCCCCTAAGTCATGTGCTATTATCGAAATGTTCTGACAAAATAACCCGAACAATAATTACGAAAAGTGTCGAATAATTTCATATCGAAATAATATAATTATTTTTGTAAAAAAGCAATATTTTTGAAAAATAAATTAATTTGAAATAAGTTCCAAGTTAAATTTTCTCCATACTCCGATTTATAGAAAGTTGATTTTACTATCTCCTTATAACTTAAATATTATAAAATTTTTCATTTTAGTTTTAAAAATGCTCATCAATCATCGTCAATTTTAGTTGAAAATTCAGTGTGCAATATTAAATATGGGGAAACATAATGGAAAGCGTCTCGAAAGGAGCAGATTCGTATGACAAACGATCATGTTGTTAAGCAGAAAGTCCGCCATCAAAAAGCCGAGAATCGAGTTCAAGGAAAATCACCCGGACTTGCTTGGTGGCAGCTTTCACTCATTGGAATTGGTTCGATCATTGGAGCAGGATTTTTTTTAGGAACAAGTCTTTCGATTCAGACTGCCGGTCCCGCCATTCTCATTAATTATTTAGTTGCCGGAATCACTGCGTTCTTTGTCTTCAGCGCCTTGGCCGAGATGACAGTACG
>JAUZQA010000153.1 GCA_030705665.1 Bacillota bacterium | reverse complement strand
AATGATTTTATTATTAATCGCTTTTTCAAGAACTTTTTCACGGTTAATTCCAGCGCCATCATCTTCAATTTCGATAAAAATGTGGTTTCCACTATGATATGCCTTGAGAAGTACATGCCCCTCTTCCGGTTTTCCGCAAGTCATGCGCAAATCCGGTGTTTCAATTCCATGGTCAAGAGCATTCCGGATTAAATGAACCAGCGGGTCACCAATTTCATCGATTACAGTACGATCTAATTCGGTTTCCGCACCAACAATTTCAAGATTAATTTTTTTATTCAGATCCCTTGCCAATTGCCGCACCATACGGGGAAAACGATTAAACACTGTTTCTACAGGGACCATTCTCATGTTCAAAATAATATTCTGTAAATCTCCAGAGATCCGTGACATTCTCTCTACTGTCTCCTGCAGTTCCTGATTATTTAAATCCCGCGAAATTTGCTCAAGCCTTCCGCGGTCAATAACAAGTTCTTCAAATAAATTCATTAAAATATCGAGTCTTTCAATATTGACTCGTATTGTTTTATTTCCGACGCTTGCTTTTGCAGCAGCAGGTTTCTTATCTACTTGATTTTCAAGAGGCTTTTGCTGCTCCTCAAGGTGCTCTTCGTTATTCTCTTTCTGCTCAACATTGAATTCTATTGGATCATTTTCATCCTTTTTGTTTATCGCCCGCTTAATTTCCTCAGGTAAAAGTAATTTTACTTCTACCTTTTCGACTTCAGACACATTCATGACTTTCTGAACCACTTTACCTTCCTCTTCAATAGAAACTAAAGTGACCATAAATTGCTGATCAAATTTTTCTTCCTCCAGAAGATCGACTGTCGGGATACTTTTAATCACTTCGCCAAGGGACTCCAGCACTTCGAAAACCATATAGACCCTGGCACCTTTTAATAAACAATCTTCCCTTAAAGTTACGGTAATTTGGTATGTATGAAAGCCCTGTTCGCTTGATTGCAGTAAAATGGTGTATTCGTATTCATCATACAGATTTGCTGCTCCAGGTTGAGTGACGGCTTCGACGGCAGCAGCAGCCTCTTTCTTTTCAGCAATAGGAATCGGACTCCCGCCTTTTTCAATCAGCATAAACTTTTGAATGACATCAGTTACATCGCATTTACCATCTCCACCTTCTGAAATGGAGACAATCATTTCCTCTAAATGTTCAGTTGCCAAAAAAACAATATCCAATAATTCAGGTGTTACCGAAAGCTTTTTTTGACGGATGGCATCAAGGATATTTTCCATTTGGTGCGTAAGGCTGGCTAAATCCTCATATCCCATCGTAGCAGACATCCCTTTTAACGTATGGGCTGAACGAAAAATTTCATTTACGATCGCCAAATCTTCAGGTTTTTTTTCTAAATCTAACAAATGCTCATTACACGCCTGCAAATGTTCTTTACTTTCTTCAATGAAGACTTCTAAATATTGACTCATGTCCATGCGCCAATCACCTCTCGACATTAAACATATTTGAGAATCGTTTCTGCGATATCATCAACATTCTGCACTTCGTCAATTAAATGTGTTGAAATTGCTGCCTTAGGCATTCCAAAGACAATCGAGGTTTCTTCCGATTCTGCAATTGCTTTGAGTTTACCTGACTGATGCAGATGAATCAGCCCTTGCATTCCATCTGTTCCCATCCCCGTCATAATCACGGCAATTTTTGCAACCCCTTGGATTTGGCTGACAGATTCAAACATAAGGTCCACAGATGGCCTCAGCCCATTTCTTATTGATGACTGATCAAGATCAACCGCCAAACTATCCCCTATTTTCTTTACCTTTAAATGATAGCCACCTGGGGCAATATAGGCAGTTCCATTAACAAGCACTTCTCCATCCTCTGCTTCTTTCACGGTAAGCTTTGATAGGGAATTTAGCCTACTTGCAAGTGACTTTGTAAAGCCAGCGGGCATATGCTGAACAATTAAAATCGGTGCTGCTATTGCGGCTGGAAGCTTGCTTAAAACAGCTTTTAATGCTCTTGGGCCTCCGGTTGAGGTTCCAATGCAAATAATCTTCTTAGCTGATATTTCCCACGATGTTTCCTTATGTTTCATGCTCAAAGCATGTAGTTCTATTTTACTACTTTTTTGGTTATTAGTAGAAAAAAGATTCTTCCCATCATGTATTGCCGAAAGCCGTGAAATATTCACTTTACTGGCGGCAAGTACTTTATTAATAATTTCATCACTAATTTTTTCAAGATCCAATGAAATGGTGCCCGAAGGCTTAGCAATAAAATCGACCGCACCGTTTTGAATGGCTAAAAATGTATTTTCTGCCCCTTCGGTCGTTGTACTTGAAAGCATGACCATCGGAACTGGTGATTCCCTCATGATCTTTTTTAAGGCAGCAATCCCATTTATGCCTGGCATTTCGATATCCATGGTTACAACATCAGGTTTAAGCCGCTTGGTTTTTTCAACGGCATCTTCCCCGTTTCTGGCTGTCCCGACAATTTCAATTCTGCCCGAAGTTAACAGAATTTCCTGGACCAGCTTGCGCATAAATGCAGAATCATCCGCGACAAGTACTCTTATTTTTTCCATTTAGATCTCTTACCTTTCAAACAGAAATTTTTTAAACCTCGATACAAAAGAGTAGGATTGGTGAACAGGAATTTGCTTTACCCCTTCAATATAACGGTTCACAAGTTCATCCAGCGCAAGCGATGCCTTAGACTTCGGATTAAAAATGGTAAACGGAATTTGCCTTGTGACAGCTTGTTGAACGGAGCGATCATCAGGCAGGATTCCCAGAGAAACAAGGTCAAAATCCAAGAACTTTCTAACAACATCAGTCAATCTTTTTAACGTTGCTGAACCATCTTGATGGGAATGTGTACGATTAGCGACGATTTGAAATGGAAGTTCCTCATCTGAAAAATGTAAATACTTTATGATCGCATAGGCATCCATCAATGCAGTAGGCTCCGGTGTAGTAAGGACGAAAATTTCATGTACCGATAAAAGAAATTTTAAAGAGACTTCACTTATTCCCGCTCCCATATCAAAAATGAGATAATCATATTCTTCAAGAAATGCATCCAGCTCATTTGAAAGTGTTCCAAGGCGATCCAGATTAACCAACTGATTTAAACCTGTACCGCCCCCTATATATTTAACCCCTTCTGGACCCTCCAAAATAATTTCCGTTAGTTTAGAATCTCCTGTTAAATAATCCACGATTGTTTTTTCTGAGGATCTGCCCATTAAAATATCTAAATTGCCCATGCCAACATCCATATCAAACAAAAGCACACCGTATCCACGTTTAGAAAGGGAAATGGAAAAATTGAGCGAGAAATTGGACTTGCCAACCCCGCCTTTACCACTAACAACCGCAATCGCCTTCGTCTTTGGCTTTAATCCATGTCTTCTCTGAAGTTTCGTTCGTAAAATTTCCGCCTGATCTTTCATGTTATTTGGCCCCTATGATCAAATTTGCCATTGCTTCAGGACTTGCAATCATGACATCATCTGGAACCTCTTGTCCAGTGGTAATATAGGCAGCGCCTATTTCATACTTTTCAATCATATTCAACATAGTGCCATAAACATCTGTTTCATCCGCTTTTGTAAAAATGAATTTATCAATTTTGATGGAGGAAAATTGCTGAAAAATAGATTCCATAACCTTCTGGTTTGATGTAAGTGACAAGACAAGATAGTTTTCGATATCAATCGAAAAATCGATTATCTTTCCAAGGTCTTCTACATATTGCTTATTTCGAAAATTTCGCCCTGCGGTATCAATGAGAACAACATCATAGGATGAAAACTTTTTAACGGCAGTTTGAAAATCCTCAAGCGTATAACATACTTCAATTGGAACATTTAATATTTGTGCATATGTTTTTAATTGTTCAATCGCGGCAATTCGGTACGTATCTGTTGTAATAAAAGCTACTTTTTTATGATGATTTAACATACAATCCGCAGCAATTTTTGCAAGTGTTGTTGTCTTGCCAACACCTGTTGGTCCAATCACATTGATGAATTTTTTTGTAAAAGTAATTCCTTCAAAAGGCTTGTCGGCTAAAACGTTTATGATCTCATCTTTTAAAAATCCTTGTAATTCATCGCTGGTTCGATTCACCCCATCAGCAAACCATTTTTCCATAAATACAGCAGTGAATTTTTCCATTAAAGCAGGGGTGAATTCTTGGTCCCTCATGAGATGAATTAATTTTTGAATGGGTTCAGGGTATATTCCTGGCAATTTTCCAGACTGAAAGGACTGGGATTGAATCAATTCTTTCAAATCAGCGATTTCTTTTAAAATATCTTCTGTTTGTTTTGAATTTACTTGTGAAACGCTTTTTTCGGCTTTTTCAGGGCCTATTTTTTCCTGTGTTTGTATTGTTGGTTTTCGTTCCAGCCCTTTTTGCATGTCTTTTCGTATTGGTTTTGGATCGTGTTTCGCTAATTGATCGACTGCCGCAATGATTTCAAAACTCTTCTTGCGGAAAAAGCCTAAAATCCCGCCAGTATAAACAATTCGGGAGTTCAAAATGATTGCTTCATTTCCCAATTCATTTCTAATACTTTTCATTGCATCCGGCATCGACTTTGCTGTAAATTTTTTTACTTTCAATCGACATTCACCATCCCAACACTTTGTACTTCTACATTTGCTTCGAGCTCATTATAAGAAAGAATCGGTACCTTAGGAAAATAACGTTCAGTCAGCTGCCTTACGTACATGCGAACAGCAGGGGAGCAAAGAACTATTGGCGTTTGTTCCATCATTGAAAATTGCTCGATATTTGCTGCAATCGATTCTAATATTCTCTGGGAAATGGAAGGATCTAACGCTAAATAGTTTCCGTGCTCCGTTTGTTGAATCGCATCGGCTACCGATTTTTCTGTCTTTCCTGACAAAGTTGCAACCTTCAACGTTTCACCTTGTCCAGCGTATTGATTCGTAATTTGCCTTGCTAAAGCCTGCCTTACGTATTCTGCTAAAATATCCGTATCTGTGGTTACTTTGCCAAAGTCTGCTAAAGTTTCAAAAATAACAGGCAGGTTCCTGATTGAAACACTTTCTTTTAATAGCTTTGATAACACCTTTTGTACATCACCAACTGAAAGTGGATTAGGTGTTACCTCTTCGATCAAAATCGGATAACTTTCTTTCACATGATCAATGAGCTGTTTCGTTTCTTGACGTCCTAATAATTCATGTGCATGTGCTTTAATCACTTCGGTTATATGTGTCGAAACAACGGATGGAGGATCCACAACGGTATAACCAAAAATTTCCGCCCTCTCCTTCATTCCTTCCGTAATCCATTTAGCTGGAAGTCCAAAGGATGGCTCAATGGTATCAATGCCTTCAATGGAATCATCCTCAATCCCAGGACTCATCGCTAAATAATGATCTAGGAGAAGTTCGCCTCTGGCCATTTCGTTCCCTTTGATTTTCATCCGATATTCATTTGGCTGCAGTTGGATATTATCGCGAATTCTCACGACCGGAATGACCAAACCAAGCTCAATCGCGAGCTGCCTTCGAATCATAACAATCCGATCCAGCAAATCCCCTCCCTGATTGGTGTCGGCTAGAGGAATGAGCCCATAGCCAAATTCAAACTCGATCGGGTCTACGTTTAATAGACTAATGACACTCTCAGGGCTTTTCATTTCATCAGCTCCGGCTGCTTCATCCATCTGTTCTAATTCCAGCTTATTAGGCTCCGGTACTTTAGAAAACATGTATCCCCCAACCGCAAGCATTCCCGCAATCGGAATCGTTAACATATCATTGATCGGAGTAAATAATCCTAAGAGAAAAATAGTTCCTCCGGCAACATACAGCAATTTCGGATAGGCTAAGAGCTGTGAAGTTATTTCTTGTCCCAAGTTTCCTTCGGATGCTGCTCTTGTTACAACAATACCAGTAGCTGTTGAAATTAGGAGAGCAGGTATTTGACTGACAATTCCATCACCAACGGATAACAACGAAAAATGCTTGGCTGCATCGGATAGTCCCATTCCTTGCTGGAGCATTCCGATAATAATCCCGGCAATTAGGTTAATAAGGACAATAATGATACTTGCAATGGCATCTCCTTTTACAAACTTGCTGGCACCATCCATTGCCCCGTAAAAATCTGCTTCTCTGCTCACTTTTTTTCTTCGTTCTCTAGCCTCTTGTTCAGAAATCATACCGGCATTTAAATCCGCATCAATGCTCATTTGTTTCCCCGGCATTGCATCTAGGGTAAAGCGGGCCGCAACCTCAGAAACACGTTCTGCCCCTTTCGTAATGACGATAAATTGAATGATAATTAAAATTAAAAATAAAATAAGTCCTACAACGATATTTCCGCCAACAACAAATGTACCAAATGTCTCAACAACTCCACCTGCATCACCGTGTGATAATATCGCCCGTGTGGTCGATACATTTAAACCAAGCCGATATAACGTAAGCAATAATAGGAGGGAAGGAAAAACTGAAAATTGGAGAGGCTCTGTCATATTCATTGAAACAAGTAAAACCAGTAATGCCAGAGTAATATTTAAAATAATTAATATACTTAGAAGCCAAGTAGGAAATGGAATGATTAACATGGACACGATTAATATGACACTGATTAAAACAGATAGGTCTCTTGCTGACATTTTGTCTCTCTCCTTAATACCGGCTTCCAAAGGTAACCAAACAATTTCTTCATTATGCGTTGATTTCGGCTCCAGGTGCTTGCTTCAATCACATTAAATTTTCTTTTTTGTCCGATAGACAAACGCGAGAATTTCGGCGACGGCTTTGAAGAATTCTTCCGGAATGGAATCGCCGATTTCAGTTTGGCTGTATAATGCCCTCGCTAATGGGCGGTTCTCCACCGTCATCACATTATTCTCTTTTGCGATTGCTTTTATTTTTTGTGCAGTAAAATCCACTCCTTTGGCAACAACAAAGGGGGCATCACGTTTTGCTTCATCATAGACGATTGCAATCGCATAATGTGTTGGATTTGTGATGACCACATCAGCCTTAGGCACTTCCTGCATCATTCTTTGCATCGCCATTTCCCGCTGTCTTTGCTTAATCCGCGATTTTATGAGTGGATCTCCTTCTGTGTTTTTATATTCATCCTTAATATCCTGCTTGGACATTCGAATGCTTTTTTCAAAATCATATTTTTGATAAAGATAATCAAGAAGAGCTAAAAACAGTAAAGCCCCCGAAGCAAACAATCCCATTTGGACAGTCAAGCTTCCTAATGTAACCAAGGCCGTTCCAATTGATTTTTGTGAAAGAACCAATATTTCCGGCATTCTCTTCCATAAAACAGTAAATGTGACAATCCCAACAAAACCAATTTTAAGTAATGACTTTACCAGCTCTACAACCGCTCTTATTGAGAAAATTCTTTTAAAACCGCTGATGGGGTTGATTTTTTCAAACTTTGGCATGATGGCATCACTCGTAAACATGAAACCCACCTGGGCCAGATTTGATACCAATCCTGCAATTAGCGCAACCAGTAAGATCGGCCCAAGATATAATGCAAGCTCCTTTAAAAGGGTTAAAAGAATAACGCGAAGGTTTCCCGGTGTTACATCCATCAGCATATATTCCTGAAATGAATTTTTAAACAAAGCTAATATCCCTGTACCTAAATAATTTCCGGCAATCATCATAAAAAGAAAAACAGCAAGTAACACAACAGCTGTATTAATATCCTGACTCTTGGCAGTCTGTCCCTTTTTTCTGGCATCCTGCCGCTTTTTAGGTGTTGCCTTCTCTGTTTTTTCACCAGCAAACATCTGCAAATCCAGTGACAATAGCATTATTTAGAACCCCCAAGCAGCTGCATCATGTCCCTCATGGTTATAAGCATTGTCTCTGTCAGATGGGAGACAAGTGTCAGCATGACACCCATAACCGCCACAATAACTAGAAAGCTGGCAATCAGTTTAACAGGCAAACCCACAACAAAGATATTTAGTTGTGGTACAGTTCTAGCCACAATTCCCAAGGCGACATCGACAAGAAAGAGACTGCCGACAATCGGGGCAGACATTTGGAATGCTACCACAAACATGGAACTAAACGATCTTACAAAGTAAAGTGCAACATTACTTTTTCCAAGTGGAAGCCATGCCTGGTCAATTGGAATAAACCGGTAACTGTTATAGATCCCGTCAATTAATAAATGATGACCATTAAAAGAAAGTAAGAGTAAAAGTCCGAATGTATATAAATATTGTCCCATTAAGGGGCTTTGTGTCCCTGTCCCGGGATCAATGACGTTTGCAATTGCAAATCCCATTTGAAAGTCAATAAAACCGCCAGCAATTTGAATTGCCGATAAAATCATATAGGCAGTAAATCCAATCAGTAAACCAACTAAGGCCTCTTTTATGATAAGCAAAAAATAGAGACCATTTATTTCAAATACTGGAGGCTGAATTGCATAAAAAATCAGCCAGGATAGGAAAAAACCTAAACCAACTTTATATACAGTTGGTACTGTTCGATAAGAAAACAATGGCATCATCACAAAAAAGGAGGTTACCCTCACTAAAATTAACAAGAAAGCGGGAAATTTTGGCAGTAATTCATTCATGTCTTTAGCCTACAAATCTAGTTAAATTCGAAAATATTTCATT
>JAUZQA010000152.1 GCA_030705665.1 Bacillota bacterium | reverse complement strand
TGGATTCCTTTGATGAATGAATATCCCATGCATTTATCCTTGCCTGGATAAGCTGATTATGATGGTGTTTCCTTAACTTTTCCTTAATAAATTATTGAGATTTTAAGCCAAAGAAAAGCCTGAACTTTCAATAAAAATTTACGAAAGTTCAGACCTTTAAAGAGATAGTTTTCCATCACAAATGTAAACTCGTGTCCGACTTTTGACTTATTGAATTTTGTTGTTGATTAAACGGCCACCAATTTGCACTGCCAAATGTCTTAACCATCACAGGAACAAAAAGCGGCAAAATAAATAATGTATATAAAATTAAGCCAATTAATAAGATTGTGGCTATTTCAAGGAGTGACAACACACCTGATGGCATCATCGCTGCAAACGTTCCTCCTAAAATAATAGCAGCTGAGATTATAACTGTGCCCATTTTTTTCATTGATGTCCAAATGGCTTGCTCGACCGGCAAATGGCGATACTCATTAAAACGGTCCATTAAGAAAATACTATAGTCGATCCCAAGGGCAATTAAGATGACAAATGCAAAGAATGGTACTGCCCAGCTAATCCCAGTATACCCCAGCATATCTACAAAAATCGTTTCCGAAATTGCCATTGATGTATAATAGGTAAGCACCAATGAACCTATTAAATAAAGAGGCATAATCAATGACCGAAGCAGGATCATTAGTATAATCCCAATTCCGATAAGCATTAACACAACAGTGCGCGAATAATCATGTTCTGAAATAGTGTTAAGGTCATGATAAATACTTGTTACACCACCAATGGCAACTTGGGCATTTTCTAACTTTGTACCCTTCACCGCACGATTGACAGCCTGTTTTAACTCCGGAATACGATTTATAGCTTGGTTAGAATATGGATTTTTATTAAATACAATGTCAATGGTCATTACTTTACGATCTTTTGACATATACGTATTCAAAACTTTTGCAAAATCTTTCCCATTTAAAACTTCCTGTGGAATATAAAATCCATTTTGCTTCTGTTGCGAAACACCTGCAAGATAATCTTGGGCAGTGTTTAATCCTTTTGAGACCTGGTTTAGGCCATCAACACTTTGATTTAAACCATTGGTTAATTGGCCCATTTGATCCCCAAGCCCGGCAAAGCCAGCTAGCAATTGCTGCTGCCCAGTATTAACACCTGATAAGCCGTCCGAGAATTTTGACAAATTAGTAATAATCTGTCCCTGGCCTGTAGCCATCTGATCAAGCCCTGCTTGCTGTTGGTCGATTCCTGTAATCAATGATTGTATACCAGCGATGATCTGTTCTTGGCCTAAAATTACTTTTTCAAAATTAGCATTAGCTGTTGCAAGACCGCTCCCGGCCCCAGAAAGTGCAGCATTGAGTTTGAACAGACTTGTTGCAAGATTTTCATTTGGACTGCTAGGGTCTGTAGCATTTTGAGCCCCCTGAACTGTCATCTTAATAGCTTGATAGTTTGGATTAAGTTGGATGGCTGGATCCTGACTTTCAAGATTTGCAAAATATCGATTTGAATTGATCAGGTTCGTATGGAGGGTATTAACTCCATCGGCTACTCCTTGATAATTTTTTGTTAATATACCTAATCCTTCATATGCTTGCTGATATCCCTGTAAAAGCTGTTTGTTGGCAGCTAGTAACTGTTCTGAATTAGATTTAATCTGCGTTAGCCCTGCTTTTAATTGCGCTGAACCCGCGGATCCTTGTTTTAATCCATCTTCGATTTTTGTTAATCCATCCTTAAGCGGCACCATTCCATTTTTCAGCTGATTTGTCCCGTCAATTAAACTGGAAATTCCATCAGTTGCTTGCTTCATTTTTGGTGTTTGTGCTGTGAGTTGACTGCTTGCTTCATCTAAGCCGTTACTGATCTGGGCTATTCCGTTATTGCTTTTTCCAATACCATCGTTAAGGCTTTTTACTTGGTTAGATATATACAAATCACTGATTGGAGATCCTGTTGGACGAGTGGCAGATCGAACTGTTTTAACATCTCCAACTTTCTTTAGTTCTTCACTGATTTTTTCAGTAAGAGCAATATAATCCGATGAGTCCATATTTTCGTCATTTTTAATGACGATTTGCGTTGGCATGGATTCCCCGGGTCCAAATGCAGAAGCAACAATATTAAACCCTTTAATCGATTGAAAGCCATTCCCAATTTCTTCAAGTGAATTAAAGGATAAATGCCCTTTATAGATGAATAAAAACGGAACAGAGACAATTGCAACAATAATAAACGCAATCAGAGGCCTTGCTAAAGCAAAGCTGCCCGCAAACCCCCAAAATTTACTTTCACTATGTTCAAGCTTACCTTTTGCAGGCCAAAATATCCTTTTTCCAAGAATAGCCATAAAGAAAGGAACAACTGTTACTAAGGCCAATAATAGGAGTGCTACTCCAATTGCTACGGCAGATGCTGACTGATAGAGTTTAAATGTTGATAGTCCAATTGAAGCAAAACCAATCATGACAGCCATTCCACTAAAAAGGACTGTCTTACCAGCAGTGCGATAGGTTTCGATAATGGCTTCAGTGACGTTATCACGTTCTGCCATTTCTTCTTTAAATCGGCTTAAAAGTAAAATACAATAATCCGTTCCGATCCCAAATAAAACAGCAACAAGAAATATTTGTGTAAAAGTTGAAAGTGGAAAATTCACTTTGTCTACTAAAATAGCAACAATCGACTGAGCGGAAATATAACTTATTCCAACAGTGACCAAAGGTATTAGCGGCGCGACCACGGAGCGGAAAACTAACAACAAGACAGCAAGTATAAAAACAAAAGTAATCCCTTCAGTTTTTTTCAAGCCTTCTTGGGAGTTCGTCACAAGATCTCCATCAATCATCCAGCTTCCTGTAAAGTAATGTTCAAGTTTAGTATTTCGAATTGCATCCGTTAAATCTTTTGACATTTCTTTTTCATCCCTGCCACTAGCAGTAACCTTCAATGAAATTAAAATGGTTTTTCCGTCCTTTGAAATGAGTTCATCCTTTAAGTCTTTTTCCTTAAATGGGGAAGTGATAGAAGTGATCCCCAGTTGTTTCCTATGTTTTTCGAGCTTGTTTACCGCTGTTTCAGCTTCAGAGAAATCTTGTTTTGTTAATTTATTGTTACTATGAAAAACAAGTGCTGTTAGAACATCTTTCCCGCTGTTCTCTTTTGATTGGACATCCTTTAATATCTTCTGTGCGATTGTGGATGAATATCCTTCAGGAACAGTGATCTGCCCCTTTTTTCTAACTAGACCTTCCATATTTGGGGCAGTTGTTAATAGAATGGCAATAACGGCCGCCCAAGCAATTATAATGAACCATTTCCCTTTTATTATTGCCCTCATGAATTAATCCTCCAGTTGATCCATTTTCATTTTCAGTAAGATCTCAGCCAATTTTTCGTATGTTTGTAAAAAATTCTGGATTTCCATTTCATCAAACTTGGTAATAATTGATTCTACAAGAGCCAATACTTTTTCTTCCGTTTTTTTAAACAAATTGTTACCCTTATCGGTTAATGTTAAATAGACGACCCTTCTATCCCCCTCATCTCGTGTTCTTTTTATCAAATCTCTATCAACCATTCGATTGATAAATGCTGTAATAGCACTTTTGTTCACTTCAAAAGCATCAGCTAATTCGGTTGAAGTACATCCGCCAGACCTGTATATATATCTAAGTATGTAGTGTTGATCGTTTGTTAGCTCATCTCCTATTTGTGCTTTTATAAGTGATTCTGCTTTTTTATTTACAGTAAAGGAAACGGCTACATAACGATTGATTAGTTCTTGAATATTATTTTGATCCATAAGAAATTTCACCTTCCTTTATCATATATAATAGTTAAGCAGTTTAACTATTCACCTATTTAACTATATGAAATAATTTTAGCACAGTCAATAACACTTCTGAAACCGTTAAAATCAACTTAACCAAGTATTTATGGTCATTTTTTTGGAGACAATTTTCTAAATTAAACATCACAGTTTCAGTAAATTCTTGAAACCTTTAGCAAAATCATTCGTATAAAGAGTTAAGCCAAAACTACACTAAACCTTCTTAAATAAGTGCGGCATGATGTATGGTTAAAAAAGGAGTGAATATGATTGGGTGTTAAACTCAGTAAAGGACAAAAAGTTGATTTAACAAAAACTTATCCTGGTCTGCAAAATGTTGTTGTTGGCCTTGGGTGGAATGGCAGCAGCCTCGGAACCAGCTTTGATTTAGATGCTTCCGCTTTTTTACTAGGGGAAGCAGGCAAGGTCCAAAGTGACGCCGATTTTGTTTTTTATAACAATCCCTCTGGAGGAAATGGTTCTATCATTTATAGCGGTGACAATCGTGTTGGGACAGGTATCTCCGATGATGAGCAAATTAGAGTAGATTTAAACAAAGTCCCGCCTCATATTCATCGAATTGCTTTTACAATTACAATTCATGATGCAAAAGCAAAGGGACAAAGCTTCGGTCAAATTGGACAATCCTATGTAAGAATTTTTAATGAGCAAACGAACGAAGAGCTTTTTCACTTTGACCTCGGACGAAATTTCACTGTTGAAACAGCTATTGTAGCTGCAGAACTTTATCGTCATAATGGCGAATGGAAATTTAACGCCGTGGCTAGTGGTTTCCAAGGCGGTTTGGGAGCATTGTGTGCGAACTTTGGTGTTCATGTTGATGATGAACCACCAGCTTCTATTTATTCGCCTCCACCCAATCCTTCGGCTTCTTTTAATAATGGATCACAGTTTGGACACGCGTATCCTCCACAAACAACAAGTCAATCCTATCAAACACCTTCGTCCTATTCACCGGCACAAACATATGGCGGGGAACACATCGTGTGTTCACGCTGTGGTTCCACAAATGTACGGACAGGAGAAAAAGGGTTTGGCTTAGGAAAAGCCGCCATCGGCGGTCTGATTCTTGGTCCGATAGGATTGCTTGGAGGATTCATTGGCAAAAACCAGTTGAAGTTCACATGTCAATCTTGCGGAAGGTCATGGTCACCTAATCAAACTGACTATATGGAGTGGGCAAATCAGCAAAAACGAAGAGCACAAGAGTTGTTTACAAGGTACAAAAGTCAAGATGTTTTAGAAGCAGTAGTTGCTGCTTGCGCATTGGTAGGAATGGCGGATGGTCATCTAGATTCATCGGAACGACAAAAAATGATGGATTTTATTCATCAAAGTGAGGAATTACAAGTATTTGATTCCTATAAAGTCATGGAAAAATTTAATCTATTTGTTCAAAGAATGCAGAATGATCCCATCATTGGACGTGCTGAAGCTTATCGTGCACTTGGAAAAGTACGTTCTAAGCCTGAAATTGCCAGGCTAATTGCCCGTTTTTGTATCGCCATCGGATATGCAGACGGCCATTTTGACCAGAGCGAAAAACAAATGGTTAGCGACATTTGCCGTGAACTCGGCCTTAACCCTAACGAATTTTTAGACTAAAAAAATTTGGATGTTTCCTGCAAATGGGCCGGTTGATTGGTGCGGAAGGCACGAAGACTCCTGCGGGAGTACGGGGCAGGGGAGACCCCGCAAGAGTGAAGCGATGAGGAGGCTCCCCTGCACGCCCGCGGAAAGCGAAGTGCCTGGAGCGCCAATCAACAGACATGTCAAAAGCCGTTTACTAATTATATGATAATGAATTATCGCAGTGAATTACTAAAGAAATTTGAATAAAAATAGGCTGCCGAAAGTTTTTTCGACAACCTGAACATCCTATTTTCCCAAAAATAGGATGTTTTTAAATTAGCGTTTTTTTTGCCAAACCCGTTTGTTCTCCACTCTTTTTGTTAGTTTAAGTGTATCTAATTTCTCTAAAAATGGAATGATATACTTACGAGAAATGCTGAGGATTTCCTTTGCATCCCCTACTTCAAATTCAGTTCCTGTCTTAGCCTGCAGGGTTTCAACAGCAAGCCCAAACACTTCTCCAGAATAGGCAAATTGGTCATCAAGCAAAACAATTTGTCCTTGCTCTTCCATGAATTTCTTTATATCACCAACAAGTGATGGGGGTATACCTGCACTCGTCAAATAATCCTGCAAATATCGTACTTTTAATCCATCTTTCTTGATTTCGAGAAGCATGTTTTCAACCCGCTTTTGCCAGTTTGCAGGAATATGTGGAACAAAGTTTGCTAATTGAACAAATTGCCCCTTTCGTAAAAATGCTTCATTGATAATCCCATTTTCGATTACAAAATCAATTAGCCCTTTACTATAGCGTTTATTCAAAGATTGTAATAGCTCAGCTTTATTCAGGCCCATTTTCATAGGACTTTTTTGATGAAACTCTTGCAGGAGGTCATAAATATCTTCTTCAATAGCGTCAATAATCGTTTGAAGAGTGTATTCCTTGCCGCTATAAAAAATAAAATCTATATCTTGTAAAACCTCTTTTAACTTTTCTTCTTCTAACGCAGTATGTTTAATTAATTCACTTAGAGACAATGATTTGGCTTCAAATAGTGCTGCTGTAACTCTCTCTTTTGGTGAACCAACTTTTTTCTTTTCAAGCTCTTCGATTGTATGCTCCCCAAAACGGTATTTTTGACCCCGAGGATCAATCACCCAGCCGCCGCCAATTGTCTCCTGTGGGCTTGGCCGGCGAATGATAAAACGGTCACCCCGTTTTGTTAAAATTTCTTCATCCAGACGAAGCTGGCAAAGAATTTCACCATTTTCTTCTTTTAATTCATTCCGATCAAAGAATACAATTCGCCCCATAACCTCTGTCGTTCCAATATGGAGTTTAATTGGCATCCGTTGTTTGATCATATGTTCAAGATCTTCCACTATTCTCATTGCAACATCAACCGTTTTTGTAACGATAAAATGTTCTGAGGAGACAAGAACATCCCCTCTTTCTATCTCTTCCTTCGAAACACTTGTGAGGTTGATAGCTGCTCGTTGTCCGGCAAAAGCATTTTGGGCTTGTTTATGGTGCACCTGGATTTGCCGTGCCTTTACTTCTATGCCTTTTGGCATAACGCGAAGCGTCTGTCCTTCCTCAACTGACCCCTCATATACAGTACCACGGACAACTGTCCCTTGACCTTTCACTGTGAAAACCTGATCAATTGGGAGGCGAAATGCACCTTTTAAATCGCGCATTTCTTGTGCCTTTAAGGTATCAATAATCATCGTCTTTAACGCTTCAATTCCCTTATGTGATATGCTGTCCACAAGTATAAATGGGGCATTCGCAAAGACGGTGTCCTGTAACTCGGCTAAAATATCGTCCTTCACAAGATCAATAAATTCCGCATCGACCCGGTCTATTTTAGTAATCGCAACAATACCATTTTGTATTCCCAAAAAACCCAATATGTCCAAATGTTCCCTTGTTTGAGGCATAACTCCCTCATCTGCAGCAACAACAAGAACGACTAAATCAATTCCGGCGACTCCAGCAATCATTTGCCGTATAAATCGTTCATGTCCCGGAACATCAATTACTGAAATTTGTATTTCATCATCTTCATATAAAGGTGCGAACCCAAGCTCAATCGAAATCTGTCTTTCTTTTTCTTCTTTCAAACGATCTGTATCAACATTGGTTAGCGCTTTGGTTAGTGATGTTTTTCCATGGTCAATATGTCCGGCCATTCCAATTGTAAAGAATCTTTTTTCCAATTTTTCCACCTACTTCGCCTTTCTAACTACTTAAATGTAGCGTGAAAGCGCATTTTGTTCAAGAAAACTTTTATTTATACCTTGATTACGTCATATATGAATGATTCTTCCCAATAATATAGATTACCGAGTTATTTAAATCAACAAGATTAGGCAGATCCTTCAATTAAATTTATTATTTTGTGCAGAATCTTACACAAATTTTGAGAAGTTTAATATAATGATCATATAAAGTTGCATCAGGGAAAAATTTATTCGTTGTTTCACAAAGCTTGCAACTACGAAAAAAATGAAAGGATGGTGTCCTGTGAGCCAATCAAACTCAGTCGCTGTTAAGCGCGCAAGTTCCAAGGAACAAAGGACAATTTCGGCTGCAAGAGATGCCATTAATGGAAAAGTCAAGGGTTTTCGTGCTCTTTTACCATTCCTTGGACCTGCTTTTATCGCTTCCATCGCTTATATAGATCCAGGCAATTTTGCCACTAATATCCAATCTGGTGCCCGTTTTGGCTACAATATGCTTTGGGTTATCGTTCTTGCAAATTTAATGGCAATGCTCCTCCAGAATATGTCAGCAAAACTGGGTATAGCAACAGGGAAGAACCTCCCTCAAGTTTGCCGGGATTATATGCCAAAGCCCTTGACAATAACAATGTGGATTGTTTCAGAGTTCGCTGCAATGGCAACTGACCTTGCGGAATTTTTAGGTGCAACACTTGCCTTAAACTTACTTTTGGGGATTCCAATGCTTTTGGCCACCATAATGGTTGGAATTGTAACGTATTTAATATTAATGCTAGAAAAATATGGATTTAGACCTTTAGAAAAATTTATTGCCGCCTTTGCCGTTTTGATCGGTCTGTGTTATTTAGTCGAAACGATCTTATCGAAGCCAAATTTTTCGCAAATTGCCTATCATAGTGTTGTCCCTTGGATCGGGAATAATGAAAGTATTATGCTTGCTGTCGGCGTTATAGGTGCAACTGTGATG
>JAUZQA010000151.1 GCA_030705665.1 Bacillota bacterium | reverse complement strand
TGTTTTAAGCAGGAGAACAAAAGACAATTATTGAACTAGTAATGTGTGGGGAAAATCGTTTATATTTGAATTATAAAGGTAATAGATAGAGATAGAATATTCGGAGGTGCACTACTTGATCATCATTCTATATTTAAGTGTAGCTTTTATTGCTATAGCATTTTTTATTTTAGTAATGTACATATCAAAAACGTTAAATTCAGTCCGGGTTTCCTTAGAAACGGTAACAAAGACACTAGGTGGATTGGAAAAACAAATTGAAGGGGTTACCACTGAAACTACAGCACTTTTGCAAAAAACAAACCATCTTGCTGATGACCTGCAGCGAAAATCAGAAAGTTTAAATAGTGTTGTGGATGCAGTTAAGGATGTTGGTACTACAGTCATTCATTTTAATCAAACATTGCAAAGCATTACAAATGCCGTTGACAAGCAGGTGGAAGGAAACAAAGAAAAAGTTTCCCAGGTAATCCAATGGAGCAATGTATTCCTTGAACTAAAGGATAAATGGAAAAGCAAAAAGCAAGAAAAGGCTTTAAATACAAAACGTGAAAACCTTATTAAAGAAAGACAGAAGGATATAGAAAGATAAAATAAATAAAAGGAGGGCTTTTTTATGACTAGTAAAGAAAATGAAACAAGGGAAAATAGCCAAAATAGGAATAAAGAGAACCATACATCTAAAAATTTTATCACTGGTGCCGTAATTGGCGGTGTGGTTGGGGCTGCCGCTGCCTTGCTGCTGGCTCCCAAGGCAGGTAAGGAAATCCGAAATGGTCTTAATAATCAAATGAACAATTTATTAGAAAAAACGACACAATTGAGCGATGATGTTTTTGAAAAAAGTAATGGTTTAGCCGCAGCTACAAAGGAAAAGACAGTTCTGCTTTCCAAAGCTGTAGTTCAGCAATCAAAGGAGATTGTTAATAAAGCGAAGGGATTATCCTCTGATTCAATTGACGAGCAAGAAGAAAGTGAAACGAGCTATATTCCAATTAATAATACTGCAAGCAAGATAAATACACAAAAAGACGATGTTAATACATCTGCAGATCAAGAAACAGATATCATGAAAAAGCTCGAAGAAGCACAGAGGGCATTTGACGAAGCTGAAAATTCAATAAAATAACAATCAGTCAAAAACTGATTATTTGTTAACAAAATGGTGAAGTGTTAAAATGACTTCACCATTACTTTTTTGGAGGTATATAGAAATGTTACAAAAAATTGTTACTGCTGAACAGTTTGATGAAGTACTGCAAAAAGAAAATAAGTTTTTTTTATTAAAGCATAGTTTAACATGCCCAATCAGCCAGGCTGCATATAACCAATATCAAGAATTTTCAGAAGGACAATCAGAGGTGCCAGCCTATTTCCTTGCTGTACAGGAAGCGCGTTCATTATCAAATGAAATTGCTGACCGATTCAAAATTAAACATGAGTCCCCGCAGGCTATTTTATTTTCTAAGAAAAATGCTGTTTGGAACGCTTCACATTGGCAGATTACGAAAGATTCATTAGCTGGGGCTTCTAGTGTAAATAACTAAAAAATATGAAAGATTAATGGTTTAAAATGGAAAGAGAAATTAATCTAAAATATAATAAATATAATGAACTTTTTCAATTAAATACGCATATAAATACTTTAACACTTAAAAGCGTTTAATTATTAAAGAGAAAAGTAGTGACAAAGAATACTATATCCTTTATAATAAGGCCTAATATTAGAAAATGTAAGAAAAGTTCAAAAAAACAAAGAGGAAATGAAGACAAAAGGTTAAATTGGTATCTCTTATGTTTGGAAAGTTTGGAGTTCAGATACATTTTTCCTAGTCTTAAGAATGAAAGGGTGGACGATTTATGAGCAATGATAAATTAGACCAACTAAGAACGCGTATTGACGAAATTAACCTGGAATTATTGAAGCTTATCAATGAGAGAGCTCAGCTCGTCCAAGAGATTGGACAGGTAAAGGGAGGACAGGGAGTATACCGTTATGATCCTGTCCGTGAAAGAAAAATGCTCGATCTTATCAAAGAAGAAAATGATGGACCATTTGATAATTCAACGATTGATCATATTTTTAAAGAAATTTTCAAAGCAAGCTTGAATTTACAAAAGGATGACCATGAGAAAGCATTGCTTGTTTCCAGAAAGAAAAAACCTGAAGATACAATTGTAAATGTTAAAGGCGAAACCATTGGAGATGGCAAGCAGCGTTTTGTATTTGGTCCATGCTCTGTTGAATCATATGAACAGGTTGCAACTGTTGCTAAAGCAATGAAAGCAAAAGGCTTAAAACTTTTACGCGGCGGGGCATACAAGCCTAGAACCTCTCCATATGATTTCCAAGGTTTAGGTGTAGAGGGACTTAAAATTTTGAAGCGTGTTGCTGATGAATTTGATATGGCCGTCATTAGTGAAATTGTTACACCTGCTGATCTTGAAATTGCAGTGGATTATCTAGATGTCATTCAAATTGGTGCTAGAAACATGCAAAACTTCGAGTTGCTAAAGGCTGCTGGAGCACTTAAGAAGCCTGTTTTATTGAAAAGAGGACTTTCGGCCACGATTGAAGAGTTCATTAATGCGGCAGAATACATCATGTCCCAAGGTAATGGACAAATTATTCTTTGTGAACGCGGAATTAGAACTTACGAACGGGCTACAAGAAATACATTAGATATTACGGCTGTTCCAATTTTAAAACAAGAAACACATTTACCTGTTTGGGTTGACGTAACTCATTCGACAGGCAGAAGAGATTTACTACTTCCTGCTGCCAAAGCGGCACTTGCCATCGGTGCAGATGGAGTTATGGCAGAAGTTCACCCAGATCCGGCTGTTGCCCTTTCTGACTCTCAACAACAAATGGATCTTAACCAATTTGATCAATTCTACAGTGAAATTTTAAAATCAAAGCTTGTTCGTGCGTAATATAAAAAAGCCTTCTGCAGTTTAAAAATGCAGAAGGCTTTTATATTTGTGAAAAATTATGCAAAAATGTCATTGCGGCTTTATTATTCTTATCGTATCATGTATGTACATACATAAAGGATTATGTTTATTTTCTCAAATACTCATGAAATATGACTAGGTTCTAGCTAAATGCTGTAAAATAAGGAAAATGACGTTTCCGTATATAAGGAGAGTGCTGTGTGTGAATATTACAATATACGATGTTGCCAGGGAAGCCAATGTTTCGATGGCAACAGTTTCACGTGTAGTGAACGGAAATCCAAATGTAAAACCGGTAACACGTAAAAAAGTTCTAGAGGTTATCGAGAGACTAGGCTATCGGCCAAATGCTGTAGCAAGAGGGTTAGCTAGTAAAAAGACCACGACTGTTGGTGTTATTATCCCTGATATCTCAAGTATTTTTTATGCGGAATTAGCCCGCGGTATTGAGGATATCGCAACGATGTACAAATACAATATCATTTTAAGCAATTCTGATCAAAATCCTGACAAGGAATTACATCTTTTAAATACCATGTTAGGAAAGCAAGTTGATGGTATCGTATTTATGAGCGGAAACATTACTGAAGAACTTGCTGCAGAATTTGAAAAGTCTTCTGCTCCAATTGTATTGGCTGGTTCAATTGAGGAATCGAAAACCATTCCTTCTGTCAATATTGATTATGAGCAGGCTGTTTATGATGCAGTGAAGGAGTTTATCGATAAAGGGCATAAGAATATTGCTTTCGTAATCGGGCCGCTGCACGAGCCTAAGAACTCTCAGAAAAAACTTAATGGTTATAAACGTGCGCTTGCAGAAGCTGGACTAGCTTTCAATGAAGACTTAATTGTTGAAGGTGATTACACCTATGATTCTGGAATAGAGGCATTCGATAAGCTATTAGAGGCTGCTGAAAAACCAACAGCTATTTTAGTTGGTTCTGATGAAATGGCACTTGGAGTTGTTCATGGTGCAGAAGATAAAGGCTATAAAATACCTGATGATTTTGAGGTCATTACTTCAGATAATACAAGGCTTTCACTTATGGTTCGTCCGCAGCTTACAACGCTTGTTCAACCATTGTATGATATCGGTGCCGTTGCCATGCGGTTGTTAACAAAACTGATGAATAAAGAAAAAGTATCAGAAAGCACTGTGGTCCTGCCGCACCGTATCGAACATCGCCAATCGACAAGACCAATTGAATAAAACAAAAAAGAGCTGGCCGTTATTGGCCAGCTCTTTCTTTTCTTTTTTGATTTCTTATTGGATAAAGCGCATTTTCAAGTGTTCTTAAATTTTTTTCAGTAATTTCCTCTTTTCGCGGGATTGGGACATATAGGTCACTAGGATCATCCCACTGTTCAGACAGTTTAACGGGGGCTTGTTTTTGCCAGAGATTCAGCCATTCAGATGGTAAATCACCATAACAGTTGGAATTTTCCGTCATTTCTAACCAGATTAGAGCCCATGCTCTTGGAACAACCCTCCAGATATCATAACCGCCTCCGCCAACAGCAATCCATCTTCCTTCACAATACTGATGGGCAATCTGATGAGCGATTTTGGGAATAGTTCGATAGCTTTTCATTGTTGCCGATAAATGTGTTAAAGGGTCAAAATAATGTGCATCTGCTCCATTTTGCGTTAAAATAACATCTGGTTTAAAAAACTCAGCTACTTCTCTAATCGAACTTGTGTAAGTATCAATAAACGAATTATCTTCTGTAAAGGCATCAATGGGAATATTAAATGAATATCCATATCCCTTCCCGTGCCCACGCTCATTAATATTGCCTGTTCCAGGAAATAAATATCTCCCAGTTTCATGAATTGATAAAGTACAAACATTTGGGTCATCATAAAAGGAAAATTGGACACCGTCACCGTGATGGGCATCGGTATCAACATAAAGAACACGTGCTTGATACTTTTTCTGGAGATATTTAATGGCGACTGAACAATCGTTATAAATACAAAAACCTGAGGCTTTGCCGCGAAATCCGTGATGAAGTCCTCCTCCAAGATGGAGGGCATGGTCCACAGCACCTGACATCACTAGATCAACTGCCGTTAACGTACCGCCTACCTGTAAAGAAGTAGCTTCATGCATATGTGGAAAAATAGGGTTGTCTTCTGTTCCAATCCCAAAGTTTTCAGCTACTTCTTCCGAAATTTGTCCCAGCCCAGCCAATTTTACGGCATTTACATAATCAGGATCATGGATTAGGTACAGTTCGTCCTCAGTTGCTATTCTTGGACTACAAATTTGGTGTGATGTTAAAGCGTTTATCTTCTTTAGTAAATCAATGGTCAAGGTAATCCTAAATTGGTTAAATGGATGATCACTATTAAATTTATATTTGAGTAAATCCTCAGAAAAAATAAAGGAACAACGGCTTGTCATTTTGAAATCCCCGGCAAATTCGGCCATAGTACTTGGAGACCGGCATTTTTAAGTTCTTCAATTAAACCAACGGGGTTTATCATCTGCACTCGAAAAACGAGAATTTTGAAGTGATCATCCTTTTTGTCCGGGTAGACAAGTATACTTAATATATTGGCTTTCCGCTTATGAAATAGAGCTGTAATTCCGCAAATCTGACCGGTTATATTAGGAACTCTTATCTCGATTTGTGAACCTGGCTGGTGTGCTCCTGTCAGTTCAACCATTGTTCTGAGGAGGTCTGTCTCGGTAACAATGCCAACTAATTTATTATCTTTTGTTATTGGCAGGCAGCTAATCCGATGTTCATAGAAAAGGCCGGCAATTTCTTCGATAAAATCAAGGGGATGTCCATAAATAATATCCGTCCTCATAATCGAAGATAAGGGCTTTTGTAAGTCCTCCAAATGCTCCCCAACATGAAAAACGGATGGAGAAGCCTCACGCAGTCTTGAAGCATTTACAAGTCCTATTAAATGATTGTCCCCATCCACAATGGGAAGGTGACGAATTTTTTTCGTTTTCATCAGATTGATAGCTTCTTCGATTGTATTATCAGCTTGTAATGAAATGACATTTTTTATCATTACTTCATCTACAATCATGGCAAAACCTCCTATATTATTAATGCTTACCAAATTAGTACATAAAACGGTTCATAAAGCGAAGCCGGTCGAATTTTTGAATCGATTCATTATCAATCCGTTTACCAATTCGGACCATTAGACAATTTGCGGGGTGTGAACAAATTTCGGGATCATCTGTCGCATACCATTCAAGTCCGCCAGTGTTCATCATTTTTTCCATAATCTTTCTGTATTCCCAAACATTTAATCCAGTTCCTTTTAAATCCCAATGCCAATAATATTCTGTGGTTATGATAATATAGTCTTCCATGGCATTGTCCATCATCGAGACAATCAGTAAATTTTTTCCCACAGAAAAGTCTCGATATTTAGGTATTACTTCAATGGCTCCCAATTCTATCATGTTTTCTAATTTGCCTTCTGACCAGCGCTCAAGGGGGTCTGGATAAAGAAATGTAACATAGCCAACAACCGTGTTACGATCCCTTGCGATGATAATTCTGCCGTCATCTAGCTGGGAAATACCAATTATGGCTTGCTGCTGCTGTTTTGCTGGTCGGAATGCTTTAAGGTCTTCGTGGAAATCCAATGAGGCTAATGTATCTGGTGAAACAGGACCTTCAATAACGAGATCCCCATAAGTCGTTTTTAACTCTTTCATATTATAGGTTTTCTTATGTTCCATACGGCCACCACCTGAGTGAAAATTCCAGCTATCAATTCTATTATACATAAATTCGTTTTTTTTAAAGTGTTTTTCCTAAATTTTCTGTAAAATACAAAAAGATTTGTTCGACATTTAGCGAAAAAAGTCGGAAAGATTTTTGAATAAAAATATTTAAAAAATTGCGAAAATAACGAAAATACACTATAATATAATCAATTACGACAAAAGGAGGAATTTTTATAATGAAAGTGGAAGCGCTACCAGTTATGCAAGGGGAGCACAATCTAGGAAACTATGACGAAACGTACAAACAGTTTGATTGGAATGAAACAGAGAAAAATTTTAGTTGGCATGAGACAGGTCTTGTCAATTTAGCATATGAAGCCATAGATCGTCACGTTAAAACATTCCGCAAAAATAAAGTTGCTTTATACTATCGTGATGGTTCCAGAAATGAAAAGTATACATTTAAAGAAATGAAAGACTTGTCAAATAAAGCAGGAAATATGTTTAGAAACTATGCAGATGTCGAGAAAGGCGATAGAGTATTTATTTTCATGCCTCGCTCTCCTGAACTATACTTTGCTGTTTTGGGTGCCATTAAAGTCGGAGCCATTGTTGGTCCATTATTTGAAGCATTTATGGAAGGCGCTGTAAGAGACCGCCTTGAAGACAGTGAAGCAAAAGTTCTAGTTACAACTCCAGAATTACTAGAGCGTGTCCCTGTAGATGAACTACCTTCATTAAAACATATTTTCCTTGTTGGCTCAAACGTTCAGGAGGAAGGACCATATATTGACTTCTTGAAAAGACTTGGTGAAGCTAGCAATCAATTAAAAATTGAATGGGTACAGCGTACAGATGGGCTAATCCTTCATTATACTTCCGGTTCTACTGGAAAACCAAAAGGGGTATTGCATGTACATAATGCAATGATCCAGCATTATCAAACAGCAAAATGGGTTCTTGATTTGCGTGAGGACGACGTTTATTGGTGTACTGCTGACCCAGGATGGGTTACAGGAACTTCCTACGGTATTTTTGGTCCATGGCTAACAGGAACATCCAATGTTATTATTGGCGGACGTTTCAGCCCTGATGATTGGTACAGCATGATTGAAGAATTCGGTGTTACAGTTTGGTACAGTGCACCAACAGCATTCCGGATGTTGATGGGGGCCGGAGATGAAATTGTAAAGAAATATGATTTATCAAGTCTTCGTCATATCCTAAGTGTTGGAGAACCGTTAAATCCTGAAGTAGTAAAATGGGGATTAAAAGTGTTTAACCTTAGAGTCCATGATACGTGGTGGATGACTGAGACAGGAGCACAGACAATTTGTAATTATCCTTGCATGGAAATTAAACCTGGTTCAATGGGTAAACCAATTCCAGGAGTTGAAGCTGCCATTGTCGATGACCAAGGTAATGAGCTTCCGCCATATAGAATGGGTAACTTGGCAATCAAAAAAGGCTGGCCATCCATGATGCATACAATTTGGAATAACCCAGCGAAATATGAATCTTACTTTATGCCTGGAGACTGGTATGTATCAGGCGACTCTGCCTATATGGATGAAGATGGATACTTCTGGTTCCAAGGCCGTGTTGATGATGTAATCATGACTGCTGGTGAGCGTGTAGGTCCGTTTGAAGTTGAAAGTAAATTGGTGGAACACCCTGCAGTTGCTGAGGCTGGTGTTATTGGAAAACCAGATCCTGTACGCGGTGAAATTATTAAGGCGTTCATTGCCTTAAGGGATGGATATGAGCAATCTGAAGAATTAATTGAAGAAATCAGATTGTTTGTTAAAAAAGGACTAGCTGCCCATGCAGCTCCAAGAGAGATTGAATTCCGTGATAAGCTGCCAAAAACTCGAAGCGGTAAAATCATGAGACGTGTCCTCAAAGCTTGGGAACTTAACCTGCCAACAGGTGACCTTTCTACATTAGAAGACTAATAAGTAAAAAACAAAAGACCGATGCAAATCGGTCTT
>JAUZQA010000150.1 GCA_030705665.1 Bacillota bacterium | reverse complement strand
GATACTCGTCTTGAAGTCGCAGAACAAATCCAGTCCATGGGCGGAGAGTTTTTAAAACTAAACTTTAGTGATGATCAAGATGCTTCAACTTCAGGCGGCTATGCAAAGGTCATGTCTGATGAGTTTATAAAAGCGGAAATGAAGCTATTTGCTGAGCAGGCAAAAGAGGTAGATATCATAATTACAACTGCTCTTATTCCCGGAAAACCAGCACCTAAATTAATTTCCAAAACCATGGTAGACAGTATGAAACCAGGTTCTGTAATCGTAGATATGGCGGCCTCAACAGGCGGTAACTGTGAATATACCGTTTCGGGTGAATTGTATGTTACAGAATCCGGGGTTAAAGTAATAGGCTATAATGACCTTCCCGGCCGATTGCCAACTCAATCCTCTGAAATGTATGCAACTAATCTGTTAAATTTAACGAAATTACTTTGTAAGGAAAAAGACGGCATCATTCTGATTGATTTTGAAGATGCTGTAATAAGAAACATGAGTGTCATTCATAATGGAAAAATAACCTTTCCGCCGCCTGCAATAAGTGTGTCAGCGGCACCAGCAAAGAATGAAGCGGAGGAAAAAGAAGCACCGCCAAAAGTCCAAAAAGAGCCTTCAAAACTAAAATATGTGATTGGAGCTGCAACGATTATACTGTTCGGGTGGATCGGCCATGTTTCACCTCCAGAATTTTTATCCCACTTTACCGTTTTTGCCCTTGCATGTGTAGTAGGCTATTATGTTGTTTGGAATGTAACCCATTCATTGCACACACCATTAATGTCAGTTACGAATGCTATTTCCGGTATTATCCTGCTAGGTGCATTGTTACAAGTCAGCAGCCCAATACCTGCAGTCAAAATATTATCTTTTATTGGAATCTTAATCGCAAGTATAAATATTGTCGGAGGCTTTACTGTAACCCAGCGTATGTTGAAAATGTTTAACAAAGAGTAGGGGGGGTAACTATATGTCTAATGGTTTAGTTACAGCAGCATACATTGTTGCAGCCATATTGTTTATTTTAAGTTTAGCCGGTTTATCTAAACAAGAAACTGCGAGAAATGGGAATAAGTTTGGAATCCTTGGAATGGCGATTGCTTTAATTGTTACCCTTTTAAGTGTTAATGTTCAAAGTATTATCTTCATTTTGGCTGCAATGTTAATCGGGGGCCTGATCGGAGTTCGTTTGGCATTAAAAGTAGAAATGACTGAAATGCCGGAACTAGTAGCAAGCCTGCACAGCTTTGTGGGCTTGGCAGCAGTTTTGGTTGGGTATAACAGTTTTATTAAAATATTCACTAATAACTACTCACTAGTAAGTGTCACGGTATTAAATATTGAATTGATTGAAATCTTTCTAGGGGTATTTATAGGGGCAATAACCTTTACTGGATCTATTGTCGCTTACGGCAAACTTCATGGTATCATCAACTCCAAAGCACTCTCATTGCCGCACAAACATAAGTTAAATGCATTGGCCTTGATAGCGACTATTGTACTAATGTTTTTATTTATCAATGCCGGTGGATCGATGATCTACCTAGCCATAATGACGGTTATTGCCTTACTATTTGGCTGGCATTTGGTAGCCTCTATCGGTGGTGCGGATATGCCGGTTGTCATCTCGATGTTAAATTCCTACTCAGGATGGGCCGCAGCTGCGGCGGGATTTATGCTTTCAAATGACCTATTAATTGTTACTGGGGCTCTAGTTGGATCATCTGGTGCCATTTTGTCATATATCATGTGTAAAGCGATGAATCGTTCATTTATTTCGGTTATCGCAGGAGGCTTTGGCAATGAAGGCTCAAGTGCTGGGGATTCAGAAGAAATGGGTGAATACCGTGAGATGAATCCAGAAGAAGTTGCCCAATTGCTGAAACAATCCAGTTCCGTCATTATCACTCCAGGTTATGGGATGGCTGTTGCTCAGGCTCAATATCCAGTAGCTGAAATTACCAATAAACTTCGCGACAAGGGTATAAAGGTTCGATTTGCAATACATCCGGTCGCAGGACGTCTGCCTGGTCATATGAATGTCCTTTTAGCGGAAGCAAAGGTTCCGTATGACATTGTTTTGGAAATGGATGAGATTAATGAAGATTTTCCGAGTACGGACACAGTACTTGTAATAGGCGCTAATGATACGGTAAACCCTTCTGCACAGGATAACCCTTCTAGTCCGATCGCTGGAATGCCTGTGCTTGAAGTTTGGAAAGCACAAAATGTCATTGTTTTTAAACGTTCAATGAGAACAGGTTATGCTGGAGTACAAAACCCGCTATTTTTTAAAGACAATACATATATGTGCTTCGGTGATGCGAAAGCTACAGTACAGGCAATCCTAAACTCAATATAATCATAGTGAGAGTACACAACTGAATGTTTTAGAATTGAATGAATTTGGAGTTGTCATATTTTAAACTTTATTAATATTAGAAACTGTGTTATTGTAAACAACAAAGAGAATATTTTGATTTATCTCTACTAGGGGAGTCCGATAGCTCGGACTGAGAAAAGAAGTGCAAAATTCTTTGACCCTTTGAACCTGATCTGGATTATACCAGCGTAGGGAAGTAGTTTCGAGGACGTTCGTATATTTTTAACCCGTGCGTCACTACTTTTAGACGAAAAGTTAGGTTCTGTTCACACAGAGCCTTTTTTAATTGTCTTTCATTATTGGTTTCGCCTAAGAAACCAGACAATGGACTATGCTGTAGCTCCCAGATCGCAAAACACCAAATTGGAGGAGGAAGTTACATGCAAAATCAAAAAGAAGTAAGTATCGAGTTAAAATCACAATTTGCGGGAAGTAAAAAAGTTTATATTGAAGGATCAAGTTCAGATATCCTGGTCCCAATGCGTGAAATTCAATTAAGGAAAACTGTTACCAATTTTGGAGAAGAAGAGAACGCTCCTATTAGAGTTTATGACACCAGCGGACCGTACACAGATTCAGAACAGAACATCGATATTAGAAAAGGAATTCCACCTATACGTAAAAATTGGATTCTCAAACGTGCTGATGTGGATTCATACGAAGGAAGAGAGATTAAACCGAAAGATAATGGCTTCCTTGAAGGAGACGAGCGTGCAAATCTCGAATGGTTTCCCAATATCAATAAGACCCCGCTTCGTGCAAAAGCAGGGGCCAATGTTACACAAATGCATTATGCTAAAAAAGGCATGATTACCCCTGAAATGGAGTTTATCGCCATTCGAGAAAATTTAGATCCTGCATTTGTAAGAGATGAAGTTGCCTGTGGAAGGGCCATTATCCCAGCGAATATTAATCATCCTGAAAGTGAACCAATGATTATTGGGCGCAATTTCCATGTGAAAATTAATGCGAACATTGGAAACTCGGCGGTCAGTTCTTCCATTGAACAAGAAGTTGAAAAAATGACGTGGGCGACCAGGTGGGGAGCAGATACCATCATGGATTTATCAACTGGAAAAAACATCCATACAACCCGTGAATGGATTATCCGTAACTCACCTGTTCCAGTGGGAACCGTGCCTATTTATCAAGCATTAGAAAAGGTGAATGGTATTGCAGAAGATTTAACATGGGAAGTTTACCGCGATACATTAATTGAACAAGCCGAACAAGGTGTTGACTACTTTACGATCCATTCTGGTGTGTTATTACGTTATGTACCATTAACAGCAAAAAGGACAACAGGTATTGTTTCCCGCGGTGGCTCTATTATGGCTCAATGGTGCTTAGCACACCATCAAGAAAATTTCCTCTATACTCATTTTGAAGATATTTGTAAAATTTTAAAGCAGTATGACATTTCCGTCTCACTTGGCGATGGGCTGCGTCCGGGAAGTATTGCAGATGCAAATGATGAAGCGCAGTTTGCTGAACTTGAAACACTGGGAGAACTAACTCAAATCGCTTGGCAACACGATGTTCAAGTCATGATTGAAGGCCCTGGCCATGTTCCAATGCATAAGATTAAAGAAAATATGGATAAGCAATTGGAAATATGTAAAGAAGCACCATTTTATACATTAGGCCCATTAACGACCGATATTGCTCCTGGCTATGATCATATTACATCCGCAATCGGAGCTGCAATGATTGGCTGGTTCGGAACAGCCATGTTATGCTATGTAACGCCAAAGGAACATTTAGGACTTCCTAATAAAGAGGATGTACGCGAGGGTGTGATTACCTATAAAATTGCAGCACATGCGGCAGATTTAGCAAAAGGGCATCCTGGTGCGCAAATTAGGGATAATGCTTTATCAAAAGCCCGATTCGAGTTTAGATGGGAAGACCAATTCAATCTTTCATTAGACCCAGAAAGGGCAAGAGAGTACCATGACGAAACACTTCCAGCTGAAGGGGCTAAAACAGCACATTTTTGCTCGATGTGCGGGCCAAAGTTTTGTTCTATGAGAATTTCTCATGATATTCGAAAAAATTCTTTAGAAAACGAAAAAAGTGATGATACTTTAATTGAAGTTGGAATGAAGGAAAAGTCTGAGGAATTTATTAAAAATGGGTCGAAGATTTATCGTTAAAGAGCGAGTGCATTTCATATACAAGGCATGTTAGTATGGAGTAAAGAAATTGTTGGAGGTTACATTTATCCTATGACAACACAGCTGACCTATGATAGATCGCTAGCAGAATTATAGGAGTAAGCCATAACGCATATTACTTTAGAGAAAGTAGCTAAAAAATGGTGAGATGAAGCAGACCGAAGAACCCTCCTTCGCAGGAACAAGCGAGAGAGGGTCTTTTATTGCAAACAAATCTGAAAAATCAAACGTAGTTTGTGACAATTTTGTAAACATATTGGCGATTATATTCTCTTGTTCTGTAGATACCATTATAATTCAATTAACAATATAATCGTAGGGAAAATAGCAGAAAGGGAATAATGGTGTTTAGCGATGAATATTGACAGCTTGAATAGCCACGAAATTAGTGGAGTCATGTTTATTAGGGACTACATTCAATTTCTTTTTGAAGGCGAAAGAGGCAATGGAATTTTTACGACATATAATTTGCCTATAGCAATAGTTAATGGATTTTGTTATAAAAGAAATACAACTGGTTATAGGGATATTTTATGTTCCTTAATTAATAAAATAGTAAAAAAATCTGAAGTAACAGATGATCGTCAAATCAAAATTACCTTTGAAAATTGTGTTGAGTTGGTTGTTCCGTTAGAAGGAGATGAAAACGCAGGATTCGAGGCAGCAATGCTGCGTATTGGCGACGCTATAAAGGTTTGGTAAAACATATTTTAAAAACTTCTTGATCAGTTTAATATATCATATAAAATATAGTAGACACGGATGGAGAATATCATCTTCTTAATTAATTTTAAGAAAATAAATATCCTCCAAAGGGCCTACCGATAAATGGCAACCTGGGTTGTATTTTTATTATTTGATTTCAGATAGAAAACTTTTTGTCCGGATACCCGAACGGCGTAAAGTTACCGTTGCTTTTACGTCGAACGTTGCTCTTGAAAACTCTTGATCCCAGTGGGCTTTTACCTTTTTAAAGTATTGGTAATTCCCGTGCTTCATTTCATCACCAAATCCAAAAATATCTACTTTGTAATTCTTTTGAACTCTTTGAATCGTGGTCAAAAGGTCTTTTTGAATATATTGTTCTGTTTTCTTCTCTAACACTTCATACACTTTTGTCTTGTCTAAATCTTCTTTGCATTGTGTTCCAGTTAATTGCGTTTCAGCGTTAATATAGAGTGTAAAATGAGGCGTTTGGTTTTGAACACTTGCCTTTGTTTTTGAACCTGTCCGAATTACACGAATGGTAAAAAATTTGTTTTTTTCACAAGGAATCGAAAGTTCGGTTACTTTTAATTTATTTTGTGTCCATAAAAAATTTCTTGTATCGTACACAGATAGAAAACCTAGTAATTTCTGATTTTTTAACACACTCATTCCAACAAGTTCAACAATGGCAGGAGGGGTAAGCTGTTTCATGTTATCAACGCTGTTCCCCTTTTTGGCAGGTCCCTTGATTGTGACGACCGCAGTTACTGGCTGACGGCCTTCTGATGTCCACGCAGCGATAATATCTTTTTTTCGAATGTCCGGATCAGAACCCCATTCATCCACAGCATTGTTCAATTGCGCGTGTAATTTAAGAGTAGAAGCTTTTTGAATTGGATAAGAAACCTTTAAAATCTCAGAAGCAGGTACACCTTTTGCAATGACCACATTGAAGTCTTCACGGATTTCTCGATAACGCTCCAGATAATCAAAAAATCCTAAAAGACCGTCTTTAGCAATCTTTTCGCCAATTATCGCCGTTCTCATGTGAGATAAAACCATTTTTTTTGATAATCCAACGTTCATACGTTGAGCAATCTCAGGAATGGAATTCCCCTCTAAACTATGAATAACAGTCGGCGCATTTCCCTGAGCTTGCATAGGATTTAACTCCAAGGTATTCAATTTTTCGACAGTTAAGCGATACTTTTTCTTTTCCCCTTTATCAATCGCAATCCCTGTAATAATGGCTACTTGATTCAACTCTTTATAATCCCAGCATCCACTTATGGGAATCAGAAGACATAGACAACTAACAAAACAAATGATTCTTTTCATGTTGGCCTCCTGTTTTTGGAAGGGGACGGATTAATGATTTCAGGTTGATTTATCGGTGATTCTGTGTTTAAAAATTTTGGCCTACCCTTCATATGAAACAGAGGCATCCTGATCAAGACATCTTTTTGGTCTTCTACAATGAATGGAGCCATTGGCGCTAAATATGGAACACCGAAAGACCGCAGACTAACCAAATGAGCAAATATGGCACACATTCCAAGCAGGACCCCATATAAACCCAATATGCCGCCCATCATCGTGAGAAAGAATCGTAATAACCGTGTTGAATTAGCAAAGCTATAAATCGGAGAAACAAAGCTTGCGATTGCTGTAATCGCTACCACAATGATCATCATATTTGAAATTATTCCAGCTTCTACAGCTGCTTGTCCAATAACAAGCGCTCCTACGATGGAAACCGTTTGTCCAACTGCTCTTGGCATCCTTGTTCCTGCTTCCCGTAAAATTTCAAACGTTAAATCCATTAGCATCAGTTCAATGATGGCGGGGAAGGGAACGTTTTCCCTTTGTGATGCGATACTGACAAGCAAAGGAGTTGGGATTAATTCAAAATGATAAGTAATGAGTGTTACAAAAATGGCTGGAAGAAGAAGCGAAAGTAAAAACGATGCATAACGTACCAGTCGAATAAACGAACTCATTAAAAAGGGTTGAAAATAGTCTTCTGAGACATCGAAAAAATTTGTAAGAACGACCGGAACTGAGAGAACAAAGGGACTTCCATCCACAAAAATCGCAATTTTTCCTGCAGTTAAATGAGCTGCAATCGTATCTGGTCTTTCCGAGTTATAAACGAGGGGAAAGGGGGTATAGGTTTTATCCCCAATAAGTTCCTCAATATTGCCAGAATCGAAAATGGCATTGATATTGACCCGAGAAACCCGATTTCTTACCTCTTCGATGACCTTTTGGTTTGCGATTCCTTCTATATAGGCAACGACAACAGAAGTTTGAGTATCTTTACCAATTGTAAATCCCTCAAATCGGAGGTTTGGATTTTTTATTCTCCTTCTTATTAAACTGATATTCGTGCTGATCGATTCATTAAATGCGTCTTTTGGACCCCGGATAATGGTTTGGGTGGTTGATTCACTGATCGATCTGGTTTCGATACCTTCAATTTGAATCGCTAATGTTTCTGGAATTCCTTCTACCATTAAAACAGCATATCCAGATAGAATATATAAGGCAACTTGATGAAAAGTATCGGTAAAAGAATAGACAAGACCACTAAAAAAGTCTTTACTGAATTCGGAGAATTCATATTTATTAAAAATGTGTCGATCGTGAGTAGTAGCATTCCCTAGAGGCTCCATAATTTTTTCAGTGATTAATTTAGCGTCTGTCATACTTTGAAGGTAGCAAATAATTCCTTTTTGAGTTCCGATATGAATCTCTTTCAATACCATGTCAACTGTTTTTCCGAAAATCCGTTCCAATTCAGTCTGGTTTTGTTCCAACACTCTAGATATATTTTTGAGTTCACCATCAGGGACAATTTCCGGACTGGTAGTTTGATCTGGATGGGTAAATTTCTTTTTTGGTGAAAATAACTTTTTAGTAATGCGCATCTTTACGCTCCTTCCTTAGCAGAGGATTTTCTTTGTTTCCATAAAAGAAGAAGGATAATGATTGCAGGGATTACAATTTGAAACGGTATATGTAAATAATATGGAACAAACTTAATCCCTTCTTCAATGTGTTCGGCAAAGTTTTTCGAAATAACAATGGAAAAAATGGCAACTAGCATACCCATCGGCAAAACAAATGGACGATAAGAAATATGAAATAAATGTTCGACTCCCTTTAGACTTGTAAAGAAATAAAGAGTCACTTTTACAATAACCCCAAGCATAAGAAGAAATACGACAATCGATTCCAAACGTTCAATAAAATTAGCAATCGAAACATTCCTTATCGCACTTAAAAGCGGAAAGTTGGATCTTTCTCTTTGGTCAACACCCAATGTGCCAATTTGTAAAATAGTAGCAACTGTTATAATAAATCCTGAAATTCCAACGGCAGTCATGCTTATTTTTCCTAT
>JAUZQA010000015.1 GCA_030705665.1 Bacillota bacterium | reverse complement strand
GTTGTCATTACTCCTCCAGACTTTATGTCCGATTTTGTTGTAACCATTCCATTATTATTGCTTTATGAAATTAGCATTAATTTATCAAAGACTGTTTATAAAAGAAAGTTAAAAAGGGAACAGTCTGAAAGGATCGAAGCAGGCGAAACAAATTCTGAGTTCCACTGATGAAGCTAAAAAAATGAAAACCCTTTAAAATGATATGAGCGCCGTAATTGGTGCTCTTTTTTTGAAAAGATTTATATCCATAATCATGGGAAATCGGTATAATACAAGGATAGATATTTGTAGGAGTGAGTAAATGAACAAAATTAAAATTGTTACAGATTCCACTATGGATATGTCTGAAGAAACACTTTTAAAATATGCCAATGAAATTGCTGTTGTGCCATTGACGGTAACAATTAATGGTGAAACGTTTTTGGACCGAGTACAATTAATCCCGGCTGATTTTATCAAGATGATGCGTTCTGCTAAGGAATTGCCGAAAACTTCACAACCATCGCCAGGGGCTTTCCTTGAAGTGTACAATCGTTTAGGGACCCAGGGATATGATATAATCTCCATTCATATGACAGGAAAAATGAGCGGTACAGTAAGGTCAGCTGAAACAGCTGCACAAATGGCAAATACAAGCGTAACGGTCATTGATTCTCAATTTGTTTCTAAAGCACTTTCATTTCAAGTAATAGAAGCTGCTGAAATGGTAAAGCAGGGAAAAAGCAGTGAAGAAATAGTCAAGCGTCTTGAAGCGATCCAGAAAAACACAAGACTGTATGTAATGGTAGATACACTCGAAAACCTGGTGAAAGGTGGAAGGATAGGGAAAGGGAAGGCATTTCTTGGCTCATTAATGAATATCAAACCCATCGCCTCACTGGAGGGGGCGGAGTATCATCCTGTCGCTAAGGTTCGCAGCTATTCTCAGGTAATAAAGTATCTTGTAAATCAATTTATCGAAGATGTGAAGGGAACTACGATCAAAAGGGTTGGTATCGCCCACGCAGAAAGCTTTGAACTTGCGGTAAAAATAAAAGATAGAATCATAGAACTAACAGGTTTTAATGACATCGAAATTGATTATACGAATTCAATTGTCAGTACACATACTGGACCAGGCGCAATCGCACTCATGTATTTATTTGAGTAGGATGTGAAGTGGGGAATCCCCCATCTTGTCTGCTTATTTCTTTCTTCTTTGCGATTGATTTGTTAAAATATTCAGAGAATGCAAGAAGAAGGATGTGATGGCGTGAAGTACAAAAAAGTATATTTGTTCTTAATTATTAGTATTCTTCTATTATCAGCATGCGGACAAAATGATATTAAAGATGCTTTAAACTGGCCGGTAAAAGATTTTACTTTTACAGATCAAAATAACAAACAATTTGGCTCAAAGGATTTGAAAGGGAAGATCTGGATATCTGATTTTATTTATACCAGCTGCACAGATATCTGCCCGCCTATGACCGCAAATTTGGTGAAACTGCAAGAGATGATTAAGCAAAAGGGTTTGAAAAACGTTGAATTTGTTTCATTTAGTGTTGACCCAACCGTAGATAACCCCCAAGCCTTACAAGCCTTTGCCAAAAAGTTTGGGGCTGACACAAAAACTTGGACGTTTTTAACAGGTTATTCTCAAAAAACTATTGAAAACTTTGCTTTGCAAAATTACAAAGCGTTGGTGAAAAAGCCGGAAACCGGGGATCAAGTCATTCATGGAATCGATTTCTACTTGGTTGGTCCAGATGGAAAAATAAAAAAAGAATATCCGGGAATCAAAGATGTTCCATTTGACCAAATCATTAACGATATTAAAACCCTCCAATAGACCTTGAAAAGGTCTATCTTTTTTATAATTAAAGAGATTCGTTTTGAATTGTTAAGAGAGTGTTATACTAAAAACTGGCTGACGTAATACCAAAAGAGGAGATAAGATAAATGAAAAACAAATGGAAGCTTGGTTTCTTTATTTTATTGGGTATAGACCTTCTTATTGTCATGCTCATCATGTTCTTAGTGCTGACACCAGTGAAAAAACAGGATCTATCAAATGTACAAGAACCAGCGGGTGATTATGTCCCTTTTTATGTACAATCCAATAAAGAGGATTTAAATAAACTCATTAATTACTACCTAAAAAAGCAAGCCAATCATTCTCCGGTTGCATATCAAGTCAATTTGGGAAATGAAGTCGAAATGGAAGGGGCCATTCCCATTCTTGGCGAAGAATTAAGTGTGAAACTTACCTTTGATCCTGAGCCGCAAAAGAACGGTGACCTAGTCTTAAAGCAGCAGAAAATCTCCTTAGGGCGCCTGCAGCTGCCTGTGCCATACGTACTTAAGCTGATTGAAGACAATTATAATTTGCCTACAGGTGTTGAAATTAAACCTGATCAGCAAATTGTATACATAGACATGCAAAAATTCACACTGAAAAATAATGCCAAGGTGAAGGTAGATCAATTTGACTTGAAACAAAATAAGCTAGCTTTTACCATATTAGTTCCAGTAAAATAAGGTCCCCAAATCGGGCACCTTATTTTTTATATACTTTTAATTCGTAATCCCTTCGGGTAGAAGTTTTTTAGTATTCCTTTTGCCTCTTTTCCCCAGCCAAGCGGATAGCCATCAATCGTAACGAGCGTCCAGCCATGGTCAGTCCCTGTCGTAATGGTTTCCCCTTTTAAGTAATGAATCCATTGATCCCCTTTGGAAGACAAATTAAAACTTTGGTTAACATGTTCTTTTTTTAAGGAGAGGGCAAGGGAATGATTTGGTTCAAATCTGTTTTTTTTCAATTCACCCAGATGGAGTCCCGCACGAATAACTCGCAAACCTTGAAAACTAGGACATAGATTTGGCAGTGCGTACAATTGTTGGTTGAATAGATAATAGTTTTCATATAACTGATTTACAAGCGTTTCATTGCTAAATTGTTGGAAATCCTTTAGTTGCCCTTTTCCAAGGTTGGAACCTGCAGGAATAATCGCGGAAACTTCAGTTGAGCTTGTCTTTTTCATTTTCGCGACAAAATGTCCTTCTCCTTGAAGTTTATGCGGCCATAACCTGGCTGCCTTAACCAAGTCTTCTCTATTTGTTTTTGACCAATCGGATCTCCCATCTTGGATTCCATCAGGCTTTGAGATTGTTTGTAATTCCATATCTGCATATTTGTTTAAAAAAGCTTCAATCGATTGTTCATTTTCTTCCGGTGAAAAGGTACAAGTTGAATAAACGAGGATCCCGTCTTTTTTTAACATTTTGTAGGCCGAGTCCAAAATATTTTGTTGCTGTCTTGAGCAGGAAGCTACATGATCCTGACTCCAATACTGAATCGCGACCTCATCCTTTCGAAACATTCCTTCACCAGAGCATGGGGCATCAACGAGTATTTTGTCAAAGAAGCTTTGAAATCTTTCTGCAAGATGTTCCGGAGTTTCATTCGTAACTAATGCATTTGTTATTCCAAGACGTTCAATGTTTTCCGATAGGGCCTTTGCTCTTTTTGCGTTAATTTCATTAGCGACTAACAGACCTTCTTGATCCATCATGCCCGCAAGTTGCGTGGTTTTTCCCCCTGGTGCGGCACATAAATCCAATACACGGTCACCTTTAAGTGGTGCTAGCTGTTCAGCAATAAACATCGCGCTTGGTTCTTGAATATAGTACAATCCTGCCGCATGATAAGGATGTTTTCCAGGCTGATCAATTTCTGGCTGATAATAGTACCCAGTTTGTACAAATGGTACTGGTTCCAGTTTAAATGGTGATAGGTTCTCAAAATCGGTTTTTGAAATTTTTAAAGGATTAATCCGTAACCCGCTCAATTTATTTTGATTATATGTATCGAAGAAACTTTCTGCTTCATCGGTTAGTAATCGTTTAAATTTAGTTATAAACTCTGATGGCAGCTCCATTTTGACTGCTCCTCTCATACTTCATACAAACATGATTATTCTTTACCATTAAATTGTTGTCAAGGAATACATGAAAAAAACTCCATGCACTGGAGTTAATTTTCTCGGTCAATCAATGATCCTTGTAATGGAAAATTCCTTTTTTGAACCGATTAATACAATCGTGCAGGCTTCATTTGCCCCGAATTTCAACTTTGGCATGGGAAGAATCACTTCTTTGCTGCCTGCTATTCGTAATTCTAAATCAACAGTCATGGGTGTTAGCCCCAAATAGTCTGTTATCTTTTGAAAAGATATATTAGGAAAAACAACATCACGGTCTTTTACGGCAAAATCAACTGCGGGCAATTCAGAAGCTAAATGAAGAAAACGCATTTTTGCTTCCCCAAAAGGAACATCTGGAAGGTTCAGAACAAGGTAGAGCTCTGTTTCTTCCCCCTTTCTGACAGCCGCAAGTGTATAGATTTGACCGCTTTGGATGATAATGTTGGTGCATAAAAGCTTCTTGTCAGGATCTTTACTGGAAAGAATCTCAATCGTGTGTTTTCCTGGAGAAAGCGAGATATAGTTACTTACCCTGTGAAAAGGCAAGCAATTTATAACCAACTCGTTATTTACAAACACATCGAGATAGTGGGTATCGTTAACCGCCTGAAGAAAGCGGATGTTTGCCTTATTATGCAAATTTTTCTCAGCCATTGACCTCACCCTAATTACATTGTCTATCATAATAGTATTCGACAGCCTACATACATGTGCCTAATTTTTATAAATTAAATTAAGCGTGTAGTAGAACTAACAAATTTAAAAACTGTTGATAATTCTGTATACTTATATTTATTCCTATATAAGAGGTGAAAATATGGAAAAAAGAGTTGAAAAAGCCATTTTTGCTGGCGGCTGCTTTTGGTGCATGGTAAAACCATTCGATACTCAGCCAGGTATCATTAACGTTATTTCCGGATACACGGGAGGAACTGTTGAGAATCCAACATATCAACAAGTATGTTCAGGAACAACAGGTCATTATGAAGCAGTCGAGATTACCTATGATCCTTCCATTTTTCCATACGAAAAACTGTTGTCATTATTTTGGCAGCAAATAGATCCTACAGATCCTGGCGGCCAATTTTATGATCGTGGAAAATCCTATCAAACAGCGATATTCTACCAAAATGAGGAGCAAAAAACACTTGCAGAAGAAGCAAAACAACGTTTGGCGGAAAGCGGCAGGTTCTCAAAACCGATTGTGACTCCGATTTTGCCGGCGATGAAATTTTATCCTGCAGAAGAATATCATCAGGGTTTTTATAAAAAAGATCCGAGGCATTATGAATCCTATCATATAGGTTCGGGACGAGCTGGATTTATTAAAGAACACTGGGGGGATTTGCATGGCAAATAAAGATCTATCAAAATTAAAAAAAGAATTAACACCGATTCAGTTTGAAGTAACACAAAATAGTGCCACAGAACCTCCGTTTCGTAATGAGTACTGGAATGAAACACGCCCAGGTATCTATGTAGATGTTGTTTCAGGAAAACCATTGTTTACATCCTTAGATAAATTCGATGCCGGCTGCGGCTGGCCCAGTTTTACGAATCCAATCGAAGAAGCCGAAATTATTGAAAAAACGGATTTAAGTCATTTGATGGTTAGAACAGAAGTAAGAAGTAAAACAGCTGATTCCCATTTGGGACATGTTTTTAATGATGGCCCGGGACCAACACACCTCCGCTACTGCATTAATTCAGCCTCATTAAAATTTATACCGCTGGAGCAATTAGAGGAAGCGGGCTATGGGGAGTTTAGGAAGCTCTTTAATTAATATCATGATTAAACCATTCAAAAACGCTCACAAAAGAGCGTTTTTTTGCGAGTTAAATACACGAACAATAAATACAAAACAATGTATATAGTTCGTAATTTGTTTTGACTTTTATAAATGTAAATGCTATATTTAGCAATGGTGATTGGAAAAGCCATAAATTTAGCAAACAAAAACGTACTTATAAATGATATGAAAATGATGAATTAACTTTTTGGAGGAACTGGACAATGGAAACGAATTATGATGTGATCGTGGTTGGGGCAGGCCCGGCGGGAATTTTTACTTGCTATGAGCTAACACTAAAAAGGCCTAATGCAAAGGTACTTTTAATTGATAAAGGGCACGATATTTATCGGAGAAATTGTCCAATCCTGCAAAAGAAAATCGAGAAATGCCCAGCACCTGCTGGAAAGAAAGATTATGCAGGTTGCCTGCCAGCTTGTTCGATTACAAATGGTTTCGGCGGGGCAGGGGCCTACTCAGATGGAAAATTCAATATCACAAGCGAATTTGGCGGCTGGATGACAGATTATTTACCAGATTCCCAAGTAATTGAGCTGATTCGCTATGTTGATGAAATAAACCTAAGGCATGGAGCAACGGAGAGTATCACCGATCCCTTGACAGATAAAGTGAGAGAAATTGAGCGCAGGGGTTATGCTGCCGGCTTAAAACTGCTTCGTGCCCAGGTCCGCCATCTTGGAACAGAACAAAATCTTGAAATCATGAAAAGTATATACGAATACTTACAAGATAAAATTGAAATGGCCTATAAAACTGAGGTTGAAGATTTAATAACGGAGAAAACCTCCGATGGCTTAAAGGTTTTGGGTGTTCAGCTAAAAGAAGATCAAAAGATATTTGCGGACAAAGTTGTCATAACTCCTGGACGGGATGGCTCTACTTGGCTTGCAAAGCTCTTAAAATCTAGAAAACTAACAATGATCAATAACCAGGTGGACATTGGTGTACGTGTTGAAACTACCAATATTGTCATGCAGGAAATTAACGATCATCTCTATGAGGGGAAATTTGTTTTTAATACATCTGTTGGAACGAGGGTAAGAACTTTCTGCAGTAACCCTTCAGGTCATGTTGTAGTTGAAAATCATTCAGGAACGATGCTTGCAAACGGGCACGCTTATCGCGATCCTAAGTTAGGCAGTCCGAATACAAACTTTGCTTTGCTTGTTTCCCATACGTTTTCTGAACCGTTTGATAAACCAAATGAATTTGCCCATGCGATTTCAAAATTGGCTAACGCACTATCAAATGGCGGATTGATTGTTCAAAAATACGGAGATCTTTTAAAAGGCAGAAGATCCACTGAAAAACGAATCAAAGAAGGATTTGTTGAACCAACATTAAAAGAAGCAGTACCGGGAGACTTAGGTCTTGTATTACCGTACAATACCTTAAAAAGTCTGATTGAAATGACTGAAGCACTAAACCATGTTACACCAGGGATCGCATCTGAGCACACGTTATTCTATGGTGTCGAGGCCAAGTTCTATTCAGCCCGCCCAAGATTAAATAATCGCTTTGAGACGGAAATTAGCGGTCTTTATGTTGGCGGCGATGGAGCAGGGATTACACGCGGCTTGGCTCAGGCCAGTGCATGCGGTGTTTGGATCGCCAGAGACATCATTGAAAAAACAAAAACTGCTGCACAAAGAGAAACAGTGAATGCCTAACCCGCTTTTATAGCGGGTTTTTCATGTTTATCCACTGTTCACTTTTTTGGTAAAATAGATTTATTGAGAAAAAGAAGGTGAAATCATGCTGCCAAACAGATTGGCTCCAGGTGATGAAATTAGAGTCATTGCCCCATCGACGAGCATGGCATTGGTAAAAGGAAAACAAGTAGAGTTTGCAATTGAAAGGTTGTCTAGATTGGGCTTTCAAGTTACATTCGGAAAAAATGTCGAAACCCATGATGAATTCTTTAGTTCCTCCATTGAACAAAGAATTGACGATTTACATGAAGCATTCCAAGATCCTAATGTAAAAGGTATCTTAACGGCTCTTGGCGGTTACAATGCTAACCAGCTATTAAAATTTATTGACTATCATTTAATAAAAAATAATCCGAAGGTTTTTTGCGGCTATAGTGATATAACGGTTTTAAATGCTGCCATTTTTCAAAAAACAGGATTAATCACCTATTCAGGTCCACTTTTTTCAAGTTTTGGGCTGAAGTCAGGATTTGATTACACGCTACAATACTTTTTAGATGCAGTAACCAATGATGCGCCATTTGATATTATTCCATCTCCAGCCTGGAGTGATGATCCTTGGTATATGGAACAAGAGGAAAGGACATTTATTGAGCAAGATGGGTACCTGGTGCTGAATGAAGGTTCCTCATCTGGTACGTTAATCGGAGGGAACTTAAGTTCATTGAACCTTTTGAGGGGAACGGAATATATGCCCAATCTCATGGATTCCATTCTTTTTATTGAAGACGATGAGGAATCACATATTTATGACTTTGATCGTCAATTGCAATCGCTTCTTCATTTACCTGAAGCAAAAGGCATCAAAGGGATTCTTATAGGCAGATTTCATAAAAACTCAAATGTGACAGAGGCGGCTTTAAGAAAAGTAATATCCAGTAAACCTGAGCTAAAGAATATTCCTGTGATTGCAAATGTTAATTTTGGACACGTTCAGCCAATTGCAACCATTCCTTTCGGTGCGAAAGCATCCATTTCCTCGGGAACAGAAACGAAGATCACAATTGAACAAGTAAGCCCGAGCAGACACTAAACATGTCTGCTTTTTCTTTTTATACCGCGCATAAATTATAACGAAAGAATATATATATCCCTTCATACAATTTAATATAGTATCCCCGTTCATTTGATGAAGAAAGGGCGTGGACCATGGAAGAATCCTTTTTAATTAAGCCAATTCTGGATGAAGTATACCCAATGATTGATTATGGGAAGGGTGTTTATTTATACGATACGAACGGAAAAAAATATTTAGATGCTGCCTCTGGGGCAGTCACTGCCAATATAGGTCATGGAGTTCCCGAAATTATTGATAAAATGAGTGAGCAAGCAAAAAAAATATCGTTTGTATATCGGTCACAATTCACAAGCCAGGCAGCAGAGGGCTTGGCCAAAAAAATCGCGGAAATTTTACCAGGGGATTTGAATTGGTCCTTCTTTGTCAATAGCGGTTCAGAAGCAACAGAAACAGCCATGAAAATGGCTATACAGTATTGGCAGGAAAAAGGGGTAAGGACTAAAAACAAGATCCTTTCAAGATGGGTCAGCTATCATGGAATTACATTAGGAGCATTGTCGATGTCTGGTCATACCCTTCGCAGGGCAAGGTTCGTTCCATTACTAGAGGATTTCCCTGTTATTCATCCTCCCTATTGTTACCGCTGCCCATATGGGTTGGAGCCCGAAAGCTGCGAGTACAGTTGTGCGCAGGAACTCCAAACTGCCATTAATCGAATCGGGGCTGAACAGATTGCAGCATTTATTGCCGAGCCGATCATCGGTGCCGCAGGTGGTGCCATTACACCCCCAAAAAATTATTACCAAGTCATCAAGGAAATCTGTGAAAAGAATCAAATTTTGTTTATTGCCGATGAAGTGATGACCGGATTTGGAAGAACTGGCACAACGCTCGCATTAGAGCAATGGAATGTAGTGCCAGACATTGTTGCCCTTGGCAAAGGGATGGGAGCTGGTTATGCACCAATTGCTGCTGCTGTAGCATCTGAAAAAGTAATGGAACCGATTCTCGCTGGAACGAAATCGGTAATGAGCGGACATACTCTAAGCGCGAACCCTCAGTCTTGTGCAGTGTCTTTAGCAGTTATTGCATATCTTGAAAAAAACGATACGATTAAAAATGTCGAACCCAAAAGTACTTATTTATTGAATATGTTAGAGCAGCTTAAAAGCAAATTCACCTTTATCGGGGATATTCGTGGAAAAGGTTTATTATTGGGAATTGAATTTGTCAAAGATCCAACACATAAAAAGCCTTTTTCGAGAAAAGAAAATGTAACTCAAAAAATCATAATGATTGCGAAGGAAAAAGGACTTTTACTATATCCAGCCGGTGCCGGTATTGATGGTGTAAACGGTGACTCCATTATCATTTCTCCCCCATTGACAATTTCCAAACCTGAAATTGAGGAATTGATCACCCTTTTGAATGATACCTTCAAAGCATTTTCAGCAAGTTTGACTGGTGGAGGTGCCTAAATGGCGAAAACCATCAATAAAGTTACTTCATTAGATAAGGTCATATCTTTTTTTCATAATGGCATGTCTTTGATGTTTGGCGGTTTTGGGGGTGTTGGTTCACCTCCGACCTTAATCGATGAAATTATCGAAAAAGGAGTGAAAGATTTAACGTTAATCGGAAATGACACCGGTTTCCCGCATATTGGAATTGGCAAATTAATTCGATTGGAACGAGCGTCGAAGGTAATTGTCTCCCATATTGGGTCCAATCCTTTCGCAGGAGAGCTTATGAACGCGGGCAGACTTGAGGTTGAGTTTTCTCCACAAGGAACGCTAGCGGAAAGAATTAGAGCAGGGGGCGTTGGTCTTGCAGCAATTGTAACGGATGTTGGTATGGAAAACGATATGGTTGCCATGGATAAACCTATACTTGAGTTAGATGGGAAACATTATCTCGTTGAAACGGCCTTAACCGCAGAGGTGTCCATTGTATATGCCAAACAAGCAGACGCGTTTGGAAACTTGGTTTATGACAAAAGTGCCCGAAACACAAATCCCTTGGTAGCGATGGCCGGATCTATCACGATTGCCGAGGCTGAGGAGATTGTGCCAATCGGCAAGCTTAATCCAGATGAAATCGTGACTCCTGGTGTATTTGTTGATTATGTCATTCCGTCAAAAGGAGTTAATTGGAAATGGGCATGGGAGTAGATATACGAAATCGAATGGCAAAAAGGGCGGCAGAGGAAATTCAAGAAGGAATGGTCGTAAATCTCGGAATTGGGATCCCATCGCTTGTTCCTAATCATTTAGCAATTGATATGCCAGTTTTGTTTCATGCTGAAAATGGAATTGTTGGCATGGGAGCAAGCCCTTCAAAGGGGTTGGAAGATGAAAACTTGTGCAATGCAGGTGGATTCCCAGTCACCTTAATTAAGGGAGGTTCATATTGCGACAGTTCCATTGCTTTTGCCATGATTCGAAGAGGCCGTGTAGATTTAACTATTCTGGGATCCTTACAAGTCAGTCAAAAAGGGGATCTGGCCAATTGGATTGTTCCTGGAAAAAAGGTACCTGGAATGGGTGGAGCGATGGAACTTGCCCAAAAAGCCAAAAAAGTGATTGTTTTAATGAACCATTGCGATAAGAACGGGAAGCCGAAAATTGTACAAAAATGTACATTACCATTAACATCATGTGCTTGTGTTGACATGATTATTACCGAGAAAGCGGTGTTTCATTTTTATGAAAAAAAGCTGTGGTTAACGGAAATTTTTGAGCCATTTGATGTAAAGGATGTTCGTAACAAGACTGAAGCTGATTTTGAAATTATCACAAACCTGCGCAAGATTCCTTACTGACTTCTAAAAAGGAGTGAACGGAAATGTTGGAATATGAACTTCTAATAAGAAAGTGGTTGAAGGAAAATCAGACAAAAGGAACCAAATTATTGCAACTTCTTGTTCAAGAAAATAGTACCCGAGGAAAAGAAAGCAGCGCCCAGGCGATTATGATTGAAAAATGCCGTCAGCTTGGTTTACAGCTTGATATCTGGGAAATTGACCGCAACGAGTTAGTTCGTCATCCTTCATTTTTCTGTGATCGAAAGGATTTTAGTGGAAATCCAAATATGGTGGCAATTTTAAAAGGAACAGGGGATGGAAAGTCATTAATTTTAAATGGACATATTGATGTTGTACCAGTCGGAGATGAACAACATTGGAAACACGATCCGTTTAGCGGTCATATCGAAGCCGGAAAGCTATACGGGAGAGGTTCCACTGATATGAAGGGGGGAACAGTTGCCCTCCTTTTAGCATTGGAAGCAATTATCCAATCAGGGATCCGCTTAAAGGGTGATGTCATTTTTCAGAGTGTTATTGAGGAAGAAAGTGGCGGGGCGGGTACACTTGCAGCCGTACTAAAGGGGTATCGGGCTGATGGGGCCATTATTCCTGAACCTACTAATATGAAAATTTTTCCGAAACAGCAAGGGTCAATGTGGTTTCGCATTCATGTAAAAGGAAAGTCTGCACATGGCGGCACACGTTATGAGGGTGTGAGTGCAATTGAAAAGTCGATGATCGTAGTTCAAAGATTAGCAGAATTAGAAAAAGAAAGAAATCAGGGAATAACTGATCCTCTTTATAAAAAGATTCCCATCCCAATTCCGATTAACGTTGGGAAAATAAAAAGCGGCGATTGGCCTTCCTCAGTACCAGATGAAGCAGTAATTGAGGGGAGGATGGGGGTTGCCCCCGAAGAGTCGATGGAATCCGCTCAAAAGGAAATGGAGAATTGTTTAGCCCAACTTTCAAAATATGATTCTTGGTTTCTTGAAAACCCTCCCCTTGTAGAATGGTTTGGGGCAAGATGGCTCCCGGGAAAAATAGAAGAAGGTCATCCATTGCAAAAAATACTATCTGAAAGTTTTCGGGAAGTTAAGAAGGAAGATCCAATAATTGAAGCAAGTCCATGGGGAACGGATGGTGGAATCCTCTCAAATGTGGGGAATATTCCGGTTGTTGTGTTTGGTCCGGGCATTACAGAAACGGCCCATGAAGCCAATGAGCATATTGTACTTGAAGAAATGTTTTTAGCCAGCGAAATTATTGCCCTGACAATCATGAGATGGTGTGAACCTGCAAAGTAAGAAAGGAGAGTCAGACATATGGGAGCTATTAAAAGGAAAACAGTAATCCCTGGTCCAAAGGCAAAAAAACTGCTGGCCAGAAAAATGGAAAATGTCCCAAGAGGTCCATTTACAACAATGGATACTTTCATCGCGAAAGGGAATGGGGCATTAATTACGGATGTGGATGGTAATTCGTTTATTGATTTTGCTGGTGCTATTGGTTCGTTAAATGTCGGACACTGTCCTCCTCGTGTTGTTCAAGCACTTCACCAGCAAATTGACAAATACCTCCATCCAAGCTTTCATGTTATGATGTACGAACCCTATATTGAACTGGCTGAACAGTTGAATAGGATCACTCCAGGCACACATTCGAAAAAGAGCTTTTTTTTAAACAGTGGTGCCGAAGCCGTGGAGAATGCCGTGAAGATTGCCCGAAAATACACAGGCCGAAAGGCAATTATTTCCTTTGAAAGGGGCTTTCACGGCAGGACTTATATGGCGATGTCGTTAACTAGTAAAGTAAAACCCTATAAATATCAATTTGGTCCGTTTGTCCCCGAAACCTATAAATGGCCTTACCCATATTATTATCGATCCGAATATTCTACACCAGAACAACATGATACGGCGTTACTAAATCGGTTTAAAACTTTTTTGCAAGGTGAAGTACCACCTGAGGAGGTTGCAGCAGTCATCATGGAACCAGTACAGGGAGAAGGCGGTTTTATTATTCCATCTCAAAACTTTGTTAAGGGTGTAAAGAGATTATGTGAAGACTATGGTATTTTGTTTATCGCCGATGAGGTACAAACAGGATTTGGCCGAACTGGAAAAATGTTTGCGATCGAACATTTTGAGGTCATTCCAGATTTAATGACCATGTCAAAGTCGATTGCAGCTGGCATTCCAATTAGTGCTGTGACAGGCCGGTCCGAAATTATGGATTCAGCCAATATCGGTGAAATAGGTGGCACGTACGGCGGTAGTCCGCTTGGCTGTACAGCGGCACTTGAAGTAATTAAAATGATTGAAGAAGAGGGGTTGATAGAAAAGGCAAACCGGATTGGCCAGCTGTTTAAGAAGCGGTTTGAGCCCCTTGGAACTCGCATCAGGCAAATTGGCGAGGTTCGTCATCTTGGAGCCATGTGCGCGCTTGAATTTGTGCAGGACAACGACAGCAAAGTGGCGAATAAAGAGCTAGTACAGCAAATCGTCCAAACTGCCCACGAAAATGGGCTGGTATTAATGACAGCTGGACTATATGGAAATATTATCCGCATTTTAGCACCTCTTGTGATTACGGAGGAACAATTATTTGAAGGGTTTGATGTGTTAGAAAAAGCGATTATCGATTGCTGTCAAACATAAAAAGAAAAACGGTCAACATTGAGGAGTAATGACGATGAATCAAACGGCAACAAGTATTTTGATTGAGGAGGATCTTTATACCTTAAATGCTTATTTGGATCCATTCAATAAACGAATCCGAATAGATGATTATCTTGGAAATACCGAGCTATTAATCCAAAAAGCAGAGGAACTTGTCCAAAAACACTATGCGGAAAAATTAATCTTTAAAGTCCGAAGCGAACAGCTTAGTAAATTTTTTGAAAAAGGTTTTCACCCAGAAGCGATTATTGATTCCTATTTCCTTGGTTCGGATGCTTATTATGCTGCTAAATATTATAAGGTAGATCGGAGGGTGAATGATCATTGGATCATTGAGGATCAAATCATAAAGGGGATCAGTGAGTTAAAACCAGCACAACAAAAGATTTATCCACCTGATGGTTATGAATTGAAAAAAGCTGATGAAAGCAATGCAATGGATTTAGCTGCCTTTTACAAACAGGTCTTTCCTATTTATCCCACCCCGTTAAATGATCCTGAATATGTGAAAAAGACTATGCTAGAAGGAACCGTATATTATATTTTCATTTATCAGGGGAACATTGTGAGTGCTGCTTCGGCAGAAATAAATGATTTTTATAAAAACGCAGAGTTAACGGATTGTGCAACCCTTCAGGAGCATCGAAAGTACGGATTAATGAAATTTCTTTTGCAAGAACTAGAAGGGGAATTAAGAAAAAAAGGGATTTACTGCGCCTATTCCATTGCAAGGGCATTGTCGTTTGGAATGAATGCAGCCTTGTTACAGCTCGGATATCATTATCGAGGACGACTTTTGAACAATTGTTATATTTATGACAAGCTTGAAAGTATGAATATGTGGGTAAAAGATTTGGCAAGCTGCTAAAATTTGAGCACCAGCTGCCAAATATTTGGCTCCATTACATCTTATTGATGGTAAGGTGAAAAAAATGGTACAGCTTACTGTCTTAACGAAAGAAGTGCTTACGGCAATTCTAAAAAGTATTGATGAGGGAATTCATGTAGTCAACACTGACGGTGAAACGATATTTTATAATGAAGTAGCTGCAAAACATGATGGAATGACAGTCAATGAGGTACTTGGCAGGCCATTGTTAGAGGTGTTCCCTTCTTTAACTGTGGATTCTAGTACCTTATTAAAAGTGATGAAATCAAAGAAGCCTATTTATAATCAAGCACAGGTTTATTTGAATGTCCATGGGAAAAGAATAGATACCATTAATACTACCTTGCCGATTTTTTTGGATAACAACATCATTGGAGCAGTTGAAATTGCAAAGGATGTTTCAAGAGTAAAGCTGTTAGCTGAATGTCTTTTAGATATACAGAAAACCATAAACAACAAACGGGAAAAAAAAGCGACAAATCGAGTGATTTATACCTTAGAAGATATTATCACTGAAAACAGTGAGTTCTTAAGACTCATTTCAGAGGCGAAACAGATTGCAAAGTCCGATTCTCCGATCATTGTTTATGGGGAAAGCGGGACCGGAAAAGAACTCTTTGTGCAGGGCATACATCATGAATCATGTCGGGCATATGGACCCTTTATCGCCCAAAATTGTGCTGCGATACCAGAAACATTGTTAGAAAGTATCCTATTTGGAACATCAAGGGGAAGCTACACGGGAGCGGTCGAAAGGAAAGGTTTATTTGAACTCGCCGATGGCGGAACCCTTTTTTTAGATGAATTGCATGCAATGCCAATTGAGCTTCAGGCAAAGCTGTTAAGGGTGTTGGAGGATGGAATGGTAAGACGTGTTGGCGGTGCCGATCTTCTTCATGTCAATGTACGAGTAATTGCGGCAATGAATGAGCATCCCCGCATGGCTTTGAAAAACGGAATGCTTCGAAGTGATTTATATTATCGTTTAAATGTGTTTACATTCAGCCTGATGCCGTTAAGAGAAAGAAAGGAAGATATAAAGATTTTGGCTAATTATTTTATAACTTCCTATAATAAAAAAACAAATAAAAACATTAAAGGAATCGAGAAGGAGCTTGAAAACTTTTTTATCGAATACCCGTGGCCGGGGAATGTTCGTGAGCTTAAGCATACGATTGAATATATGATCAATTTTTGTGAAAAGCCCCTCCTGAGCAATGAGGATTTGCCGATCATGTTGAAACACTTTCCCATTTCACAAAAAAACAAGTCATCGGGCGAGGGGCAATCTTTGTCCCTAAGAAGAAACATGGAAAAGTTGGAAAAAGAACTAATTATTGAAGCGTTAAACTTAACGAATGGAAATATTAAACGGGCTGCCATGTTATTAGAGGTCCCCAGGCAAACCTTGCAATATAAAATAAAAAAGATATTTGACTCGTAGGTGCCAGGATTTTGGCACTTTTTTTTCATACTGTCTAAGCGAAGTCCCTACCTTCCAAAATAACATTTGGCACGAAAATTGCATAACAATGGATATAGCAGGATTAGGAGGAGACTTCATGAAACAGACATTATATAAACCAAAAAGATATTGGAAGGATATAGAACTATGGAAGGATGTAACGGAGGAGCAATGGAACGATTGGCTTTGGCAGCTGACCAACACGGTCAGGACATTAGATGACTTGAAGAAGGTGATCAAGCTGACACCCGAAGAAGAAGAAGGTGTTCGCATCTCAACAAAAACAATTCCCTTAAATATTACCCCCTATTATGCTTCACTCATGAATCCAGAAGACCCCCGCTGCCCGATTCGGATGCAATCCGTCCCTATCGGAAAGGAATTGCATAAGACAAAATACGACCTTGAGGATCCTCTATTTGAGGATGAGGATTCACCCGTTCCAGGTTTAACGCATCGGTATCCGGATCGAGTTCTTTTTCTTGTAACCAACCAATGCTCGATGTATTGCCGTTATTGTACGAGAAGGCGCTTTTCCGGACAAATTGGCATGGGTGTACCGAAAAAGCAGTTAGATGCGGCAATCAATTATATCCGTCAAACGCCGGAGGTTCGTGATGTGCTAATTTCAGGGGGGGACGGTCTTTTAATTAACGATCAAATTTTAGAATACATTTTAAAAAACTTAAGGGAAATTGACCACGTAGAAATTATCAGGATTGGAACCCGTGCCCCTGTCGTGTTTCCACAGCGTATAACAGAAAATCTGTGCAATATTTTGAAAAAGTACCATCCGGTTTGGTTAAATACCCATTTCAACACCTCGATTGAAATCACCGAGGATTCAAAGCGGGCATGTGAAATGCTTGCTAATGCGGGTGTTCCGGTTGGAAATCAATCAGTTATACTGGCAGGAATCAATGACAGTGTAGCGATTATGAAAAAGCTGATGCATGATCTTGTAAAAATCCGCGTGCGTCCTTATTATATCTATCAATGTGATTTGTCTGAAGGAATTGGTCATTTTCGCGCCCCTGTTTCAAAAGGGCTCGAAAT
>JAUZQA010000149.1 GCA_030705665.1 Bacillota bacterium | reverse complement strand
CACTTTATGTTCTTCCTTCCAATCGACTAAAATGTAGATAAACTTGTTTCTATTCTACCATTTTTATCTATACTTTTCTAAAATGGAGTGAAAATCAACAGAGGATAAACCAAATGCAAGAAAAAAACGACCAAGGAGTCCAAGGTCGTTGAAAAGTGAAAGAGAGTGTATAGTTAATAGTGGGATTAATAGCCATAATCCCAATCAATTTCATTTTCATGCCAAAATACTGGAGAAACAGAACCAAAGTCAATGACCTTGTTTTCAAGTTTACAATTGCAATGAGTGCAGCCACATTGTTGTTTCATTTCATCGAAAATGGTTTGATCAATATTTTCAATAAATCGAACTTTCTGATCTTGAAAAAGAATGGCCGTACCTTTCATAATAAGCACCTCTTAGGGAATTTGTTGGTGACTGAACATCTGCAAGTTCGTCTTTCGATTGTAGTTTAAAGCATTTTGTTTGCTCAGTCTATAATGTTGTGAGGAAGTTCACAGAAATATCAAGAAATGAACAAAAACTAAAAAGTCGGGTTTCCCCAACTTTTTAGCGTAAAATAATGAATCAATATCTCAGAATAGAAATTTGTTTAGTAGCGTTCACCTAATTTTTTAAAAACTGGCTTTTCATAGACACGATGATTGTGTTTGGTTTTTGTAGAAGTTTCAGTGAATTCTTTTATTCCAGTATAGGATTGTAGGATTTCTTTAGCAAATTTAAGTGACAGGCAAGCCTTTGGGTTATGGACATTGCTATCTAATTTTCCTAAATGGGGGAGTTCGGTAAAGTCCTGTTTTGTCGGAGGAATATGAAATGTATATCGGCCGCACTCAACAAGAACATCTGATTGCTGCCTGCTATTTTTTGGATGTTCAGAAAAGTGTAGTCCAACTTTTTGAGCCTTTCCCTCTGCGATTAGTTTCTTTAATGACTCGTGCTTTAGCTTGTATAAAAATCCGGGATTAATGGCTGTCTTCGCATGCCGGTTAACAATAAAAATCGCCTGTGAGAGGTTTTCTATTGTTATATTAGATTGCACCGGGGGGATATTCTGATCACTATTCAAAATTGATACTCCTTTCTACCTATTAAAAGTAATTTCATCAAGCTTGCTTTTATTTTATTATACAACCTTTTTCCCGAAAATAAAAATTATCATTGTTTATTTTATTTATGCATGGAAAGTAAAGTAAATTATAATCTATTCATGTCCTGCTCTGAAAGGTAATCAAGTAAATAACTGCCTTCTGATGTGTTATAATAGGGAGAAATTGTTTTTGGAGGTACATTAATGGATGCATTGGATATCCTAACGGATCTTGAAAATGTCATTCCTTTTTTTCAACCGATTTTTAGTGCTGATGAACATCGTGTTATTGGGTATGAAGTTTTAGGAAGATATCTCTCAAATAATCAGCCCATTAGCTTAGGTCCTTTTTTTCAAGATGATCAAATACCAGAAGAATACAAATTTGAAGTAGATCAATTGCTGCTGGTCAAGGCACTTGAAAAAGCACTCGACCTTGAGGAAGATGTCAGCCTATTTTTTAATCGAACAGCAGATTTATTAATGTATGGTCATGGTGAACCATTTTTAAATGAACTCCTTGCTTTTGAAAAAAAGGGATTATTTATGGGGCGTATTGTCCTTGAAATATCGGAAAAAAGCTACAAGGGTGATTTAGATCAACTAGATCACTTGCTTCAATATTATCGAACATATGGCATAAAAATTGCGATAACTAAAATCGATAACGATAGTAACTATTTTGACCGTATTGGCGAGCTTGAACCGGACATCATCAAAATCAACTTACAGGCATTAAAGTCAACTTCCATTGGAACAACGTTTAACGATGTTTTATTTTCTTTATCGATGCTTGCCAGAAAAATTGGTGCAACTCTTTTATTTGAAAATATAGAAATGGAACATCAGCTGCAATTTGCTTGGCGGAATGGCGGAAGATATTATCAAGGTTTTTATTTAAAAAAGCCGGCCGAAGATTTTATCCATTCTGATCTGTTAAAAGATCGTTTAAAGGTTAAGTTCCATGATTTTATTTTACTTGAAAAACGAAAGCTTGAATCTATATATACGACAGCAGAAGTTTTCCAAGCTAAAGTTCAAGAAATTGTTTTAAAAAGTAAAAAGTCTAATTATGAAGACTTATTTCAATTGCTTGTTAAAGAAATGGATCAAACTGCATTTCGGATGTACGTTTGTGATGAGGACGGCTTTCAGAAATCTCCTAATATTTTTAAAGGGAAAACTGGATGGAGTATTCAGAAAGAATACATTCATAAAAATTGGAGCTGGCGTCCATACTTTTTAGAAAATATTATCAAGATGCGCAATGAAAGAAAAGGGATACTATCAGACCTCTATTCCGATATTGAAACAGGGGAGACCATTCGTACATTTTCTTTCCCGATTAATACAAATGAATTTTTGTTTATTGATCTTTCATATCATTATTTATTTGAACATGCTGATTTACTTTAAGAATATTCTGATACTTGCCATCAATCTGCGATAGGCCTCGTTGACGGAGGCCTATCTTTTGTAAAGCATCCGAAAAGGTTGTTTTTTAGCGAATTCCATCCTTTTTTGGAGAATTTTTTTAAAAATATTAATGAAATGCTTGGACAAATAGTGGGCAGTGCCTTATTCTGTTAATATTGGCATGTAATTCTTTTTTCGTTAGGAAAATTTTAAAAGAAATCTATAAGGATAGAAACATGTCAAAGGTGAAACATAACAGTATAGTTTCGTTTTTCGTTTGAAAGGAGAGGGAGCAGTTGTCACAGCTTCAAGGAATATTAACACGGTTAAAAAACCTTCAAGAACAAGCTAGCGGAGGTGAACCGACACAACGCTATTTTGAGGTTAATGGTGAAAAAAAATGTCAAGTAACGTTTCATCCAAAAACTGAAACGTTTGAATTAGAGATTTATAACGAAAAAGAAAAACCAAAGCGTTATCAGTTTGACAATATTGATATGATCACAATTGAAATTTTTGATTTGATTCAGTAAGGGAACCTTTAAATGGGTTCCTTTTCTTTTTAAGTCATGTTTACCTTACAAATTTCAAACGTACACTATATATTGAGGTGAATGATCATGGTTCCAATTGTAAGATGCCCAAAATGCCAATATGAGTCGGAGATGACTCACGTTCTTACTGCACAATCTAATCAAAATGTTATTTTCCATTGCCCCCGCTGTCACTATACGGTAAGAAACATTGAGACAAGTAAAGGGTAGTGCTTTCAAAACGGACATTTTTTAAAGGGCTGTGTTAGAATATAGATTAGAAAAAAACATTAGGGAGTTTTTCGACAATGATTAGTCTTCATAGTGGGGAATTTTTAGAAAATAATATTCGGGATTTAATGATACCGTCCGAACGTGTTGCACATGTGCAAATCGGAAATAATCTAGAACATGCCTTGTTAGTTTTAACAAAAAGCGGTTATACCGCAATTCCGGTTTTAGACCCACATTATATTCTCCATGGATTGATTAGCATGCCAATCATCATGGATTCCATTCTTGGACTCGAACGAATTGAATTTGATACACTTGAGGAAAAAAAGGTTGAAGAAGTAATGAATAAATCAGTTCCACGCCTTAAGACCAGTGACTCCATGAATACCGCTCTTGACCTGCTAATCAATCATCCATTTATTTGTATTGAATCAGAGGAACGGGTATTTGAAGGAATCTTACCAAGAAGTACTGTTCTGAATCAATTAAGTAAACATATTAAAACATTAAATAAAAAAATGGATTAGGCTCCCTATTGTCATGGGGCCTTTTCTTTCATTGCTTCAGGAAAAAGTCTATTTATCGCTGTATCATCATATTAAATGACATCACATGTAAATCCACATTATAATATAAGAAAACTTGTAAAGAGGGATGAAATTGTCCTCCTTATCCGAATTTCAATTATTATCTGTTTTGGCTCAAGAAATGAATATGCGAAAGGCGGCTGAAAGGTTATTTGTTTCACAGCCAGCCCTTTCACAACGGTTGCAAACAATTGAAAAAGATTGGGGAACCCGATTATTTATCCGATCGCAAAAGGGACTTGCCTTAACTCCTGCCGGGGAACATGTTATCCAATTTGTCGATGAAGTTCTCTCCAAACAGGAAAAAGTAAAAGAAACAATCCAATCTCTTCAGGGGGAAGTATCGGGAACACTAAAAATAGCGGTAGCTTCCATTGTTGGCCAAAATTGGCTGCCAAAGGTACTAAAAAGATTTATTGAAAAATACCCGCACGTAAAAATATCGCTTATTACGGGTTGGAGCAGTGAAATTTTAAAATGTTTATACGATGATCAAGTTCATATTGGAATCATTAGGGGTGAACCTGATTGGAAGGGATTAAAAATTCATCTTTTTAGTGACCCGCTTTATTTAGTCGATCGGGACATTACCAAAACAGAACAAGTACTGGAAACAAATCGCCCATTTATTCAATTTAAAAGTGATTCAAACTATTATCAGGAAATTAAGGATTGGTGGATGAGACATTTTAAAACTTCTCCTAAAAAGACGGTCGTTGTAGACCAAATTGAAACATGTAAACAAATGACCTTTAATGGGATTGGCTATTCCATTTTGCCCTTAATTACCTTAAGTTCAGCTGACAAAGACATCTTAAAAGTTCCGCTTTACGATGAAAATGAGCAGCCGCTGAAACGGGATACATGGCTTTTGGGATATGATTCTGCCTTTCAGTTAAAACAGGTTCAAGCGTTTGTTGATTTAGTTAAGGAATACATCGCTGAAAATCATTAACCGCTTTTTTCTTGTTTTCACTGCTTTTGTTTGCTAAAGTAATTTCTAGCAATACATATTGAGGAGGATTTATTGAAATGGATGCAAATGAAATTATCTCTTTTATTGCAAATAGCAAAAAGGCAACACCGGTTAAAGTTTATTTAAAAGGGGAACTAAGTGACATTGATTTTGGAAAAGATTCAAAGGTTTTTATTAATGGCTCAACCGGAGTAGTATTCGGTGATTGGGCTGATATCAATCCTGCACTTGAGTCCAATCAAGGTAAAATTGAAGATTACGTTGTTGAAAATGATCGACGCAATTCTGCCATTCCATTATTAAATACGAAAAACATCAAGGCTCGGATTGAGCCAGGCGCCTTTATCCGTGACCAAGTTGAAATTGGTGATAATGCTGTTATCATGATGGGCGCTGTTATCAATATCGGTGCAGTCATTGGTGAAGGTACGATGATTGATATGGGAGCAATCCTTGGTGGAAGAGCAACAGTTGGGAAGAATTGCCATATCGGTGCTGGCACAGTTTTAGCGGGCGTGATTGAGCCGCCTTCTGCAAAACCAGTCGTTGTTGAGGATGATGTTCTCATTGGTGCAAATGCGGTTGTTCTTGAAGGGATTACAATTGGTAAAGGAGCCATTGTAGCTGCCGGAGCTGTTGTCATTGATGATGTTCCGCCGTATACAGTGGTAGGGGGTACACCTGCAAGAAAATTAAAGGAAATAGATGAAAAAACCAAATCAAAAACAGAAATTAAACAAGAGCTTAGACAACTGTAAAATTTTATATTAAGAACCGCAAAAGCGTGGAGCGATCCACGCTTTTCTTAAAGGAGATAGGCTTTATGAATCCGTTTGTGAAAATTCGCAGAGATCTTCACCAAATTCCAGAACTCGGCTTTCAGGAATATAAAACACAAGCATATATAGTAAATTACTTAGAAACACTTTCGCAAGAACGGTTAACGATAAAAAAATGGAAAACCGGGCTTTTTGTAAAAATTAATGGAATAAATCCAAAAAAGACAATCGGCTATCGGACGGATATTGATGGTTTACCAATTGAAGAGCAAACCCAGTTTTCTTTTTCATCAACGCACCCTGATAAAATGCACGCTTGCGGCCATGATTTACATATGAGTATTGCGCTTGGAGTTCTTACCTATTTTGTGGAAAATCAAATCAGCGATAATCTTTTGTTTATTTTTCAGCCAGCTGAGGAAGGCCCAGGCGGGGCGCAGCCAATGCTGGAATCTGAGATTATGCATGATTGTCGCCCGGATATGATTGTCGCCCTGCATATTGCCCCAGAGTACCCAGTTGGTTCTGTTGCCATTCGTGAAGGTCTTTTGTTTGCCAATACATCTGAATTATTTATTGACCTTAAAGGAAAAGGCGGCCATGCAGCATATCCGCACAATACAAATGATATGGTGATTGCTGCCTGTTCATTAGTCACCCAATTGCAGACAATTGTTTCCCGAAATGTTGATCCGCTGGATAGTGCTGTCATTACCATTGGAAAAATAACGGGAGGAACGGTTCAAAATATTATTGCTGAAAAAGCACGGCTAGAGGGGACGATTCGCACCTTATCACCGGAGTCAATGGAGAAAGTAAAACACCGCATTAAAAAACTGATTTCAGGTATTGAAACGGGCTTTGAATGTGAAGCAGCTATCGACTTTGGTGCAAATTACTATGAAGTAAATAATCATCCAGAGCTAACGAGAGAGTTTATGGAATTTGCAAGCCATGAAACAAATGCGAATGTGATTGAGTGCAAAGAAGCAATGACAGGGGAAGACTTCGGCTATATGCTAAAAGAAATTCCAGGGTTTATGTTTTGGTTAGGTGTAAATTCACCGTACGGTCTTCATCATGCTAAATTAAAGCCAAGTGAAGATGCGATTGAATTTGCGATTGAGACCATTACGAAATATATATCGTTTAAAGGAAATCAGTAAATTTGTCCCTAATTCTTCAAATCCTTTATATGATAAAATATTGAATTAATAACTTATATTGGAAATTGTTGCCGATTAATTTAAACTAAAAAAGGGTAGCCTTAATAGTGGAAAAGTATTAAATTAAATTATAGTTAATCTTTATTTATATTAATTATAATTTAATATTGACTCTAAATAATCTGTCATTTATAATAAAAACTGTTAAGACGATAGCAAATGAGAGTTGCTATAAAAGTTATCTCATTTTTAATAACAAAGATTATGGAGGGGATTAAACATGGCAGAACGCATGGTAGGTAAACAAGCTCCACGTTTTGAAATGGAAGCTGTATTACCAAACAAAGAATTTGGAAAAGTAAGTCTTGAAGAGAATATGAAAAACGGAAAATGGACTGTATTATTCTTCTATCCAATGGACTTTACATTTGTTTGCCCAACTGAAATTACCGCAATTTCTGAACGCAATGATGAATTTGAAGATCTTGATGCAGTTGTTATTGGTGCTTCAACCGACACGATCCATACGCACTTAGCTTGGATTAAAACAGACCGTAAAGAAAATGGTCTAGGAGACTTAAATTATGCATTAGCAGCAGATACAAACCATACAGTATCTCGTGAATACGGTGTTTTAATTGAAGATAACGGAATCGCTCTTCGTGGTTTATTTATCATTAACCCAGAAGGTGAATTAATGTACCAAGTCGTTCACCATAACAATATCGGCCGTGATGTTGATGAAGTTCTTCGTGTTCTTCAAGCCCTTCAAACAGGTGGTCTTTGCCCTGCTAACTGGAAGCCAGGACAAGCCACACTAAATGCTTAATCGTTCAATAAAAATACGAAGACCTAACCAATGTTAGGTCTTTTTTAATCAAGATAGTGGAGGTCTAAAAATGAAACTTCGTGAACCAATGCCGGAACTTACTGGGGCAACAGAATGGTTAAACGGCGAGGTATCAAGGAATGAATTAGTAGGTGTGAAACCAACATTAATTCACTTTTGGTCAATAAGCTGCCACTTATGTAAAGAAGCTATGCCGCAGGTTAACCAATTCCGCGATCAATATAAAGATAAATTAAATGTTGTGGCTGTTCATATGCCTAGATCCGAGAATGACTTAAATATCGAAGAAATCAAACAGATTGCAGCGGAGCATGGAATTACACAGCCAATCTTTGTTGACAGTGAACATAAACTAACTGATAAGTTCGAAAATCAGTATGTTCCTGCCTATTATGTATTTGATCGTGAAGGAAATCTTCGCCACTTTCAGGCAGGTGGAAGCGGCATGAAAATGCTTGAAAAGCGGGTAAACAGAGTGTTAGACGAAATGGAAAAAACGGAATAGATTGTTAAAGAAGACTATTCGCTGCTGGTGAATGGTCTTTTTTAACCTAAAAAAGGAAGAAATGCAATCCTGCATTCCTTCCTTTTTTTATAATTAAATTTCCATAATAATTGGTAAAATCATCGGTCTGCGTTTTGTTTTTTCATAAAGGAACGGAGCAAGCGTATCGGTGATCTCGTTCTTGATTTCAGACCATTGGCTTGTTTTTCTTTCCATCACTTTTTGTAGATGCTTTGTGATCAAACTTTGGGCATCATTAATTAGATCACCAGACTCCCGCATGTACACAAAGCCGCGGGAAATAATATCAGGTCCTGCCGAAACCTTAAATTCTTTCATGTTAATGCTCACGACAACGACGACTAAACCTTCCTCAGAAAGAATTCTGCGGTCACGTAGAACGATATTGCCGATATCTCCGATACCACTTCCATCGATGTAAATAGAGCCGGAAGGAACTTTACCAGCCACCTGAGCGGAGTCACTAGAGAGAGCCAAAACTTCCCCGTTATCCATAAGGAAACAGTTTTCTTCTTTTACT
>JAUZQA010000148.1 GCA_030705665.1 Bacillota bacterium | reverse complement strand
TTTCTCATCATTAATTGGCATAAAAAACATGAATAATCTCCTTTATGATATAGTACATTTACAAATTTATCATAAATTTACAAATAGTTAAGTGATTTTTCCCACAGAAGACAAATACTTTCGGCCTAAAAATTAAACAGAAATTCAAATTTAAAGTAAATAAAATATCCTATAATGAATTGAAAAACGCAAAAAAATAACCCCAGCTTAATGGGAGTCGTCTAAAAACGTCTGGGGTATAAAAGGAATACATTAAGAATAATGAGTATTCCCAGAAAATAGTTTATCAAAGGAATAGGATAGATTAAATATAGTTCAGAATATTGACACAAATATATTGTTTTTGTTAATCACAGAACTATTTAAGAATCGTTTATTTTACTCATAAAGAGAGAATATTTCCTCTTTCATTTAGTTCCCTTTTCTAGTTCCGATTTACATTTAGGACATGTTATTTCTTCCAAAGGCCTGAATTTTATATTTTTCAGGTCTTTTTTTTTGATATCAAAATTTAAATTATACCTTTGCCCACACTCATAACAATAACGGTCTTTTATGAGATGTCTAATCTTAGTTACATTGCAGAAAAAAGTAGGATAAAACATGATGAATTCCTCACAATACAAGATTTTAAAATCCTGGTAACCCGGCTGCCATGACAAGAAAGTTGTGTTAGGCCCGTGGCTTTGCGTCTTTTGCTTTAGCAAAATTTGCCCTTGCAACTATAATAACATAATCATATAAAGAATGGAAAAATAGTGAATTTGTATCATGATGAAAGTTTGATGAATGGTTGTGTGATGCTATTTGACCCGCACGATGGGATCGAATGGTCCTAAAATGGAAAATCACATTAAAAAATAGCTTTTGCTTTAAGAGTATGAAAAAATAGAAGCGATACTACACAAAAAAGGAGGAGTTCAACATGAAGTATTCCAAGGTTCGCTGGGGCATCATTGGGTGTGGTGATGTAACAGAAGTGAAAAGTGGGCCGGCATTCCAGAAAAGCAAGAACTCTGAGTTGGTTGCAGTAATGAGAAGATCAGGGGAGCTTGCTAAAGATTATGCACAAAGGCACAGTGTACCAAAGTGGTATGATGATGCAGAAAAGCTTATAAACGATCCTGATGTAAATGCAGTCTATATCGCAACTCCGCCTGGATTTCATAAAGAATATACTATAAAAGCAGCAAAAGCTGGAAAACCAGTTTATGTAGAAAAACCAATGGCGTTGAATGAAGCTGAATGTCAAGAAATGATTAAAGCCTGTAATGAAGCTGGTGTCCCGCTTTTTGTTGCCTATTACCGCAGAGCAATGCCGCGATTTTTAAAAATTAAAGAATTACTGAATAATGGAGCCGTCGGAGATGTTCGGTTTGTAACATCGACTCAATATCAGTATGCTGCAAAAGAAGTAATGGATGCTGAAAAACTTCCGTGGCGTGTTATGCCTCATTTAGCAGGAGGCGGTCTATTTTTTGATTTGGCCAGCCACACGCTTGACCTTTTTGACTTTTTACTTGGGCCTATAAAAGACGTCAAAGGCATTGCCTCCAATCAAGCAGGCTATTATCAGGCCGAAGACATTGTAACAGGTACATATTTGTTTGAATCCGGAGTACATGGAGTAGGAAATTGGTGTTTTTCTGCTTTTGAAAATGTTGATATAAACGAAATTGTCGGTAGCAAAGGGAAAATTACTTTTTCAACTTTTGGTGATGAACCTGTTACTTTAATAACTGCTAATCGGACAGAAAAATGGAGTTTTGAGCGTCCGCAGCATGTACATCAGCCACTTGTTGAAATAATTGTGGAGGAGTTAACTGGGAACAAAGGGCTATGTCCTAGTACTGGTGTAACAGGAGCAAGAGCAAATTGGGTTATGGGTGAAATGGTCAAAAATTTTTATTTAAGTTAGAGGCAGCTGTTTATTCAGCTGTTTTTTTTGCCTTTAAATATTGGCAATTTCTTTCATTCCTTAACCGGCTTATGTTGGGAACATTAAACATGAAATGATAATTTAAGGGAGGCAAGTTAAATTGATTATAAAAAAATCCTTGGTTATATCTTTACTTTCCTTGATGCTTTTTATAAATGTTCCTGGTGTGTTGGCCGCGCCCCCAGAGAATGAACTAAACCAATATTTAGCGAAAATTGGCTGGACAAAACAAGATTTAATGGATTATTTGGCTTATTATGAAATACCACTGAATAAGATTGATTCCCTTGCAAATTTGAAAGACCTTCTCGGAACTCCAGTTAATTCCGGCAATTATCAGGAATTACTAAGCAAATATAAGTTAACTGACAAGCAATTAAAGGCTCTTTTGAATCATTTCGGGGATTCGTTAAGTGAATATACTTTTATCGAGGATTTAGATACTTCTGTTGGCTTTTATGTACAACATGATGATTTTATGGAAGAGATAGAAAATGATCTAAATGAATTAGGAATTACCGACAAGGAAGTTGGAAGGTTTTTTGATTATATAGGACAAGTTGAAGAAACAAATAAAAATAAACTCGACCAATTAAAATTTCTTGATGCGCGAATGGAACAATATTTAAACCAAACTTCCCCAACAGACCTTAGCAAGGATCAGGTAGCTGAATTAGCAGAAATTTTTACAGAAGCAGCTAATCTCCTTGAAATAAAAGTAAATTTTAAAATGAATAATCAAGATATATCTTTTCAAAAATTGTTAGAAATGGAAGACACCATACCAGGAAATCTTTATACCAGTGTATACAGCAATACTGGGGATCTTCTTATTGACTTTAATCTAACTTCCGACTTTTTTCAAAGTGTTGTCAATGGATGGGATGAGATCCTTCATTTAGGAGAACTTTCCAATGAATTTGTGGATTTATTACATGAAGGAAAATATAATTCAATGTATAAATAAAAAAATCATGGGTCGTGGAAAATTTCCACGGCTCATATTATTCAAATGGTCGTATGATCATTATGGCAATCATATTATCCACATAATGTTTGCAGTAATTAGATAACAAAGAGATAAGGGCTGTAATATTATTTTGAGTTTTCTTTATTACTTATTTTAACTAAGGAAATAAGGAGCCAAATTCCAAATGTGAGGGGCAATGATAAGCAAACCACGATGAAATATGAAGTATTGATGAAATGGTTATAAATCCAGCTATCGTACATTCTAAACACCCTTCATTGTTGAATGATTTAGGAAAATTTGGCTGTGTTGCAAATCGGCGTTGTACGCCATCAAATTTAAATCAAAATGGAAACAAGAGCTTGGCATTCCAAGCTCTTTTATCAGGTTTTTATTTTTTAGTAATTGAGTCTGACTCATCCTTTTCACGATAACGCAGGCTCCCAGCATGTTTCTCAGCTTTTTGTTTGTTCAATTTACCGCCGAGGCTTACATTAGGAAAGCTAGATTTTTTTTCAGTCATTTTGTTTCACCCCCATACCAAACAGTATGAATAACGAAAGTGGTTTTCCGGATTACACCGAACACTATCGTTAGTTTAAGAAAACATCTAAATTTCATACCTCCTAATTGAAAAGGAAAAGTGTAGGAAGATATTTCGAATATCGAAGTTAAATTAAAAGTAAAAATAACATTATCATGTTATATTAAGTGTTATGATTTATTTTCGGATTATTTGAAAAAAAACGGATTTTGTTAAGGGATAGGAAGGTGTTTAAGAATGAGGGAATCTTTAAAGAATACAATCGAGATTGGGGAAGGAATCTCAAGCTCTAAGCGGCTGTGGATGGCAGTTGTTTTAGGCTCCTTGGCGGCTTTTGGCCCTTTATCAATCGATATGTATCTACCGGCACTGCCAAACATTGCTCGAGATTTTCATACCAGCCCAACTCTTGCCCAACTTAGTCTAACCTTTTTTTTACTAGGTCTGTCATCTGGACAGCTGCTGTCAGGACCGCTAAGTGATATATTTGGACGGAGAAAACCGCTTTTAATTGGGTTAATTATCTATTTTATCGTTTCTTTATTATGCGTATTTAGTCCATCTATATGGTTATTAGTCATTATGCGTCTATTCCAAGGATTAGCTGGTTCTGCGGGTGTTGTGATTTCAAGGGCAATTGTTCGCGATCTTTACTCCGGTTCCGAATTAACGAAATTTTTTGCACTGCTTGCCTTAGTAAACGGGCTTGCACCAATTCTTGCCCCTGTTGTCGGGGCTCAGTTATTAAAAGTAGTATCTTGGCATGGATTGTTCCTTGTATTAAGCGCCATCGGTTTGATCATGTTTTTAGTCGTACTTTTCGGATTACCAGAAACACTTCATGAAGAAAGCAGATCTTCTGGCGGTATCAAACATACCTTTAGGACCTTTCGTAACCTTATCCTGGATAAGAGCTTCATTGGTTATGCCTTGGCCCAAGGCCTTGTTTTTGCCAGTATGTTTGCTTATATTTCAGGGTCGCCATTTATGATTCAAACTATATATAAGGGTTCCCCGCAGATGTTTAGCATGATCTTTGCTATAAATGCTGTTGGAATTATGATTGCAAGTCAAACAACCGGAAGATTAGCTGGACGAATCAGTGAGTCTAAGTTGTTTGTTTTCGGATTGATCATATCTTTTATCGGAGGAATCTGTCTCCTAATATGTATAAGTTTAAACGTTAGTTTGTTCCTAATATTGGTCCCGCTTTTTTTTGTGGTGGCAAGTGTAGGTGTAACCAATACCGCAGGTTTTTCTCTCGCCATGCAAAAACAAGGAAAAAATGCCGGGAGTGCTTCTGCTCTATTAGGTGTTTTGTCACTTGCGATGGGAGCCATTGCAGCACCATTTGTCGGTGTAGGTGGAGAACATACCGCGATCCCGATGGGAATTGCCATCGTATGTGCTAGCAGTGGGGCTGTTCTTGCTTATCTGGTTCTAATTTTTAGAACTTCCAAAAAAGAAGAATCCTCTGGCCTTTCATAATTGTTTAACTGAATGGTAAATTGATCCATCAAGTTTTTGCTGTATAAAAAACCAATCTTATTGGGGGAAAGTTTTGATTTTGGTATTCTAATAATAAGTACATAGTAAAGGTGGAAAAATCATGAAATATAATTTTGATGAGTCAGTGAATCGCAGAGGGACATATTCCTTAAAATGGGATGGTGGAGAAAGAATCAAAAAAAATGGAATTACAGAAAGATATGATGCCGATTCGTTGCCATTGTTTACGGCAGATATGGATTTTCCAATTCCGCAGCCAGTCATTGATGCATTGCATAAAACAGTAGACCATCGAATCTTCGGCTATTCCGTTTTTCCAGACCAATACTATGAAGCCGTTCAGCAGTGGTTCAAGAAGCACCATGATTGGGAAATTAAAAAAGAAGAAATTATTTACAGTCCAGGAACGGTTTTTGCGCTTAATGTTGCTGTTCGGGCATTTACAGAGGAAGGGGATGGCGTTCTTATCCAACGGCCTGTTTATCCTCCATTTACAAGAGCAATTGAAGGAAATGGCAGAAGAGTGATTAACAACAGATTAAAAGTGGATGCTGAAGGTCTCTATACCATTGACTTTGATGATTTTGAAGCGAAGGCAAAAGAGGAAAAAACGAAAATGTTTATTCTTTGTAATCCGCATAATCCATCGGGAAGAATTTTTAGCAATGGCGATCTTATGCGTTTATCTGACATTTGTGCCCAAAATAATGTTTTGATCGTTGCTGATGAAATTCATGGGGATTTAATTCGCCAAGATCAAGTTTTTACCCCAATTGCAAAACTTGCAAAAGATGATCAGCATATCATTACATGTACGGCTATTAATAAAACGTTTAATGTAGCGGGCCTTCATTGTACAAATATGGTACTGCCGAATCCGAAGCTTCGGGCCAAGTTTGTTAACGCACTGGGATATCAAGTTGCTACTCCTTTTGCAATATCTGCGCTTATTGCGGCATATAACGAAGGCGAGGAATGGTTAGAGCAATTAAAAGAGTATATTGATGGTACGATGGAGTGGGTAAAAAATTTTCTGGCAGAAAGAATGCCAAAAGTAAAAACCAGAATACCAGAGGGAACTTATTTAATGTGGCTGGATTTTAGCGGTTATGGGATTTCACCTAGGGAAGTACATGATCGAATTTACAATAAAGCAAATGTAATTTTAGAAGATGGAAAAATGTTTGGTGAAGAAGGGTTGGACTATCAAAGAATTTGTCTTCCATCCCCTAGACCGATCATAATTGAGGCTTTTGAGAGGATTGCTAAGGAATTTGAAGATCTTAACTAAAAGACAAAGCACACATTTTGCTTCTGTAATGTGTGCTTAAGCTTTATTTTGTTGATATCTTTATTTTTAACTAACTTACGATGACTTCTTTTTTAGCAATCGATTCTTTCTTGATGGCGGGTTTTCAATAAAACGGTTCCAGACGGATATTCTTGCTTCGTTTTCTAATTGATCGCCAAGTGGCTCCAATCTTTTTCCATACTTACGGTCAAATGCACTTTCGATAAGGTAGTCAGCGATTACTGGGTTTTTCGGCAGGATAGGGCCATGCAGGTAGGTCCCAATTAAGTGATGATAGTGAAGCCCCTCTTCACCACTATTTTCGTTATTCCCATACCCATTGACCACCTTGCCAAGTGACGGATAGTCATGGTAGGTTCTGCCACTATGATTTTCAAAGCCAACAACTTTCCCAAATTGCCTTGATTCAACTAATAGATTTGTCATCAGTCTATTTTCTTCTGCAATCGAGTAGAAAGGGAGAATTCCCATACCCCTTAATTTTTCACCATCATTTGTTTGCAGGTATTCTCCTAAAAACTGGTATCCACCACAAATGGTCAAGCCAGCAACCCCATCATCCACCCATGCTTTAATTTCCTTTACAAGCGGCGTAAGCCTTTTGGTGGCAATGGACTGTTCCCGATCACTTCCCCCGCCGATCATAAATAAATCACAATCTTTCTTCCTTAGATCTTCAGGTCTATTTATTTCTTCGACTTGAAGGGAAATTCCCCGCCATTCGCATCGTTTTTTTAAGCATATGATATTTCCTCTGTCCCCATACAGGTTTAAGGTATCTGGGCAAAAGTGGTATAGTAGCAGTTCCAATGATTTCATCTCCTTTTTCCGGCTTGTCTGTTTCCTTGGATAAGATGCTGATCAGCGGAGAAAGACAAGTGTATGTTGCCATTAAGTAGGTCGGCAAAGCTTTCGATTTTGTATAGAACACTGCTTCCTTTAGATTGGGGAGAATCATGATTTTTTCTGAAGGTATGCCTGCATACTTCATTCTTAGTGCCACATCGTAAGCCCTCTTACCGGAGGCAATATAAATATCAACGTCCTCCCGTTTAGCCATTTCCAAATCAATATCCCAAATCCATGAAATATCTTCACCATCTGCCAGTTCATCATTTAAGCAGAAAATAAATTGTTTTTTTTCTGGGGTTTGCATATATTCCGAGAGTGTTACATTAGCTCCCGCTGGATTTTTAACCAAATTAAGCTTCCACTTTACACCGTTAATCGAAAATTCCTGCATTCTCCCATTCCCTTTATGATATGAGATAAGTCCATCTTGGATGTATTTTGATTCAATGCCCAATGTCCTGCACATCGTTATAGCCAGCAAGGCATTGTAGGCATTGTACATACCTTTTAATGTAGTTGGATAAGACACTCCATCAACGATCAGACATACACCTTGAGCGGCATTTTCAACCTTTTCAACGGAATAATTCGTTACTGGACGGGAGAACCCGCACGAGCACTTGTAGTGTCCCAACTGACCATAATGGATGGTCGTGTAAGTTAGCTCATTTTGGCATTCCGGACAATATTTTGATTCGCTCATACTGTAGGATTGAAATGGGCAGGCATTGGCATCAAGTCCCACATAAATATTCTCTTTTTGTAAACTTGAGAAACGGTGGACAAACGGGTCATCACCATTCAAAATTAGTTTTATATCAAAAGCATGAAGACTTTCTTTCATTTTTTTAATAAGTAAGTCAACTTCCCCATAGCGATCAAGCTGATCGCGGAAAAAGTTTGTCACAATCAGATAATCAGGAGCACATTCAGACACCACCTTCGGCAGGCTTGCTTCATCTACTTCCATTACGGCAATTTCGTTCATATGCCACCCAACTAATGGTGTATGACGGACAAGCGCAGCAGACAGGCCAGTTACCATGTTTGAACCTTCCAAATTAGCAATTACTTTTTTTCCTGCAAACCTCAGTATATGTGCTGCTAAGTTAGCTGTTGTTGTTTTTCCATTTGTCCCAGTAATATAGATGATGGTTTTAGCTGTTTTTCTTAAATGCCTCAAAAAAAGAGGGTCTACTTTTCGTGCGACAACACCCGGAATTGTAGTTCCATCGTTGCCCATTGATTTGCTAAGTGTCCCTGCCATTTTTCCCGACCAGATAGCCATTCTTGTCCTCATTGAGATTCCCCCATGCATGTATATGTACCTTCAAGAAATCAACTGTTTCCTAAATACTCCGCTTTTAGTATGTCCTAGATAAAATTTTCAAATAAAAAATATTAAAAGAGGAAAATATTACAAGTCACTTGTATTAATGCTTGGACAAATGATGAAGGGAAAAAAAGAGCCTACTTGTATGAGTAAAAACAAGTAGGCTGCTTTTTTGTAAATTTCCTGTGAAGAGTTAGAGAATAACAGTATTATTTAGTTCATTTTTTTTAAGC